>CAMOEO010000020.1 GCA_946612175.1 uncultured Verrucomicrobiota bacterium | reverse complement strand
GCCCGGTTTGCGGGCCTCCGCGACGGCGTGGCGCCAAAAAGTGGGGAAGGTCCAGCAATCTCGGTTTCGGGCGCGGCGAGGAGGACGTCGCCCTCGGCGCGGGCGATGCGGACGCGGAGCAGCGCGCCGGCGTCGGCGGGCGCGCGGCCGGGGATGCGGACGCGGAGGTACTCGCCCGACCAGCCGGACGCGGTGCCGTCGGGGTCGACGCGCTCGACGAGGACGTCGGCCTCCCGCCCCGCGAACGACGCGGCGAAGGCGGCGCGCTTCTCCTCGCCGAGGGCGACGAGGGCTCGGGCGCGCTCGCGCCGGACGCGGACCGGGACGGCGCCGGGCATCGTGGCGGCGGGCGTGCCGGGGCGCTCGCTGTAGGGGAAGACGTGGAGGTTCGAGAAGGGGTAGTCGCGCACGAGGCGGAGCGTCTCCTCGAAGTCCTCGTCCGTCTCGCCGGGGAAGCCCGCGATGACGTCCGCCCCGAGCCCGAGCGCGGGGACGCGGGCGAGGGCGTACTCGACCGCGGCGCGGTACTCCGCGGCGGTGTAGCGGCGGCGCATGGCGCGGAGGATGCGGTCGGAGCCGCTCTGGAGCGGATAATGGAGCGTCCGGCAGAGGCGGCCGCCGGGCTCGGCGAGGAGGTCGACCACCTCGCGCTCCGTCGTGCGGGGCTCGACCGAGCTCATGCGGACGCGGGCGAGGCCGGGGAGGGCGGCAACGGCGTGGACGAGGTCGGAGAACGTGCGGGGGCCGTCGCGCCAGCAGGCGACGTTGACGCCGGTGAGGACGAGTTCGCGGAAGCCCCGGGCCACGAGCGCGCGGCATTCCTCGAGGACGTCGGGAAGGGGGCGGGAGCGCGGCTCGCCGCGGGCGTCGGGAACGATGCAGTAGGCGCAGCGGAAGGAGCATCCGTCCTGAACCTTGACCGGGGCGCGGGTCGCGCCGAACGAAAGCGCGGCGGCCGGCACGCCGCCACGGAGGGCGGCGGCGACGAGGGCGGCGAGCGGCGGGTCTCCCGTGACGGGATCCCGGGGCGGGTCGTGGCGGGAGACGACGTCCGTCGCGCCGGCGCGGCGGAGGACGGCCGCGTCGGCGACGTTGGCGACGCAGCCGGAGACGACGATGCGGGGAACGCCGGCGCGACGGGCGGCGCGGAGGCGGCGGAGCGCCTCGGCCTGGGCGGCGCCGGTGACGGCACAGGTATGGAGCAGGAAGGCGTCGGCCCCCGCCGGAGAGGCGCCGTCGCGGACCGTCCACCCCGCGGCCTCGAGGGCGCCGCGGACGCGGGCGGCCTCGGCGTGGTTGAGGCGGCAGCCCATGGCGTGGAGGGCGGCGACGGGGGCGGGGGCTGGCGGTGCGGGGGGCATGGCGGAGAGTATACGGGAAGGGGCGGGGCGGGGCAAGGCCGCGGCCGAAGTTGTTCTTGCGCGGGCGGGGGCGGTTCGCTAGAATGTCGCCCCCGTTCCGCCGACCGACAGCCCGGCGGCCCGCCACGCAACATGAAAATCGCGCTCCTCGTCGCCTATTTCGCCGTTCTCGTCGCCATCGGATTCTGGTGCCGCCGCAAGGCCGCCAGCGTCGACGGCTTCGTCCTCGGCGGCCGCTCCGTCGGCCCCTGGCTCACCGCCTTCGCCTACGGCACGAGCTACTTCTCCGCCGTCGTGTTCGTCGGCTACGCCGGGCAGTTCGGCTGGCGCTACGGCGTGAGCGCGACCTGGGCCGGCATCGGCAACGCGCTGATCGGCTCGCTCCTCGCGTGGGCCGTCCTCGGCCGCCGCACGCGCATCATGACGCAGCACCTCGACTCCGCCACGATGCCCGACTTCTTCGCGAAGCGCTTCGGCAGCCCCTCGCTCAAGCTCGCCGCCTCGGCGATCATCTTCGTCTTCCTCATCCCCTACACGGCCTCGCTCTACAACGGACTCTCGCGCCTCTTCTCGATGGCGTTCCCGGGCTTCTCGTATTCGGCCTGCATCATCGTGATGGCGGTCCTCACCGCGGTCTACGTGATCGCGGGCGGATACCTCGCGACCGCCATCAACGACTTCATCCAGGGCATCGTGATGCTCTTCGGCATCGCGGCGACGATCCTCGCGGTCCTCGCGAGCAAGGGCGGCCTGCAGGCGGCGATGGACGGCCTCGCGCGCGTCACCGGTCCGGAGATCGTCGCGGGCGCCGGCCCCTCGCCGGGCATCTTCACCTCGTTCCTCGGCCCCGATCCGCTCAACCTGCTCTTCGTCGTGGTCCTCACGTCGCTCGGCACGTGGGGCCTGCCGCAGATGGTGCAGAAGTTCTACGCGATCACGAACGAGGGCGCGATCAAGAAGGGCACGCTCATCTCGACGCTCTTCGCGTTCGCGATCGCCGGCGGGTGCTACTTCCTCGGCGGGTTCGGGCGGCTCTTCTCGGCCGAGATCGGCGTCGGCCCGAACGGCAACCCCGCGCAGGGCTTCGACTCGGTCATCCCGGAGATGCTCCGGGCGGCGATCTCGACGGACGGCCTGCTGATGGCGCTGGTGGTGGTGCTCGTCCTCTCCGCGTCGATGTCGACGCTCTCCTCGCTCGTCATCACGTCGAGCTCCACGCTCACGATCGACTTCATCCGCGGAACGGTCGTGAAGGACATGAAGCCGAAGTCGCAGGTGCTCTGCATCCGCGTGCTCCTGGTCGTCTTCATCGCGATCAGCGCGGCGCTCGCGCTCGTGCAGTACAACAGCACGAGCCCGATCGCGTTCATCGCGCAGATGATGGGCGTCTCGTGGGGCGCGATGGCGGGGTCGTTCCTCGCGCCGTTCCTCTACGCGCTGTACAGCCGGCGCGTCACCACGGCCTCGTGCTGGGCGTGCTTCGTCTTCGCGGTGTGCCTCACGACGGCGAACGTGTTCGGCTGGAAGCCGGAGCTCTGGCCCGGCACGGCGATGAACCCGATCCACTCGGGCGCGATCGCGATGCTGGCGGGGCTCGTGATCGTCCCGGTCGTCTCGCTCTTCACGCCGAAGCCGCGCAAGGACCTCGTCGACGGCGCGTTCGCGTGCTACGACAAGACGACGCTCGTGCGGCAGTCCACGGCGCTCGGCGCCGAGACGATCCGGTAGCGCCCGCCGTCCCGCGGGGATCGGCCGGGCCGGCCGATCCGCTACCGGAAGAGGACGTTGGCGCCGATGGAGCGGCCTCCGACGAAGGCGTCGGAGGAGGAGCCCCGGCTGCTCCACTGGCGACGCCGGGCGAGGACCGACAGGACGTTGCGGCGCGAGCCGAACGCGAACCGGTCGAAGAACCGCGCGGCGGAGAAGGCGCGGCGGAGGCGCGGCGCGATCTCGTCGGGGCCGAGCCCCGAGCGGAGCATCCGCAGCGCCCGGATGCGGACCAGCTCCGTGAAGAAGGGCGAGAAGCCGTCGATGGCGTCGACGTCGAACCCGTTCTTCAGCAGCTGGCAGAGGGCGGGCTCCGTGTAGGCCGCGAGGAGGGGGTCGGAGGGGGCGTTGCCGCCGCGGAAGGCGGGAACGAGCGAGAAGACGCGCCGCGCCGAGACGGAGAGCAGGAGCAGCCCGGCCGGGCGCAGCACGCGGTTGCATTCCTTGACGAAGGCGGCGTCGTCCGGCAGCGCGGAGAGAATGTCGAGCGCCACGACGACGGCGTCGAAGGAGCGGTCGGGGAAGGGGATCGCGCCCGATGCGCCCAGGCAGGAGACGGGCTCCCCGAGGAAGGCGGAAGCCTCCTCGGCGAAGGCGGGGGAGCGCGCGAGGGTCCGCCACGCGCCCCCGCGGGCGCGGAGGCGGCGCGAGATCTCGGGCGTGGGGAATCCGATGTCGAGGCAGGTCAGGCCGGGCAGATGGCGGAGCGGCAGCAGGCGGAGGACCGCCTCGAGCTCCTGCCGGAGGGGAGGGAGCTCTTCGAAGCGCCGCACGGCGGGGGACTTCGTGGTCTCGGAGGAAGGGGTGTCCATGGGGAAGGGGAGGGGACCGGGGCTACCACGGGGCGGAGAGGCCGAGGGCGGGGAGCTTGGCGGCGAGCTCCGCGCCCTCGCGGAGAACCTTGAGCGAACCGTCGTCCTGGCGGCGGACGAAGCCGAGCGAGAGCGCGGCGTCGACCGCCGCGGCGGCGTCGCCCCTCGCGAGGAGGGGGACGATGCGCTGCTCGGGCGCGGTGAGGGAGAGCGCTTCGAGCCGATAGTCGACGAACGCCTTCCACGCGGCGGGGACCCAGCGGGAGACGATCTCCCGGCCGATCAGTTCCGCGTAGGCGCGGATCTCGTACTGCGCGGCGCCGGGCATACGGAGGGCGAGGAAATGCAGCAGGTTCTTGAGGTTGCATTTCCAGTAGGCCTCGGTGTACGTCGCCAGCGGGAGGTCCTTGCGCGCGATCTCGCGCGAGACCCCGGCCTCGATGCGCTTCTCGTAGAGCGCGCGGGCCGCGGCGTGGAATTCCTTCTCCTCGGCCGTCAGCGCGGCGCCGACGTCGGGGGGAAGCGCCTCGCCGGAGCCCTGGCGGTTGGTGGTCGACTGGGCGCGCCACTCGTCCGGCGCGAGCTCGCGCGCGGCGTCGATGGCGAGCGAGTAGCGGGTGGAGTACTCGTTGATCGACGCGGTGCGGTGGCGGACCCACTGGCGCCAGACGTCCATCGGCGCGCGGACGTGGAGCTTGAGCTCGCACATCTCGAAGGGCGTCGTGTGGAGGTGGCGCATCAGGTAGCGGATCAGGTGCTCGTCGTCGGAGCCCTTCTTGGTGCCGTCGCCGTACGAGACGCGGGCGGCCTGGACGATCGAGGTGTCGTTGCCCATGTAGTCGACGACGCGGACGAAGCCGTCGTCGAGAACCTTGAAGGTCTTGCCCAGGATCGCGTCGAGGGCGGGGGAGGTGGCGCGGGAGAGTTCCATGGCGGAAAGGGGGCGGACGGAGCGGGGGAGGGGAGGGGCGACGGAATCGTCGACAGGGGGAGAGGGTAGCGGTTTTCCCGCCGGAAGTCAACGGGGCCCGCGCCGGGCGGGACGGAACGAAGTTTGACTTGTCTAACGAGGGGCGAACGTGCTATTGTCCGTATCCGTTCCGAGCGAAGCCCGATCCGGGCGTCCCCGCCCAAGCCGCGCCGGATCCAACCCCCCAACGAAGACAAGGAAAAACACCATGCCCAGAACCATCGATACCGAAGTCTGCGTCGGCTGCGGCGCCTGCAAGGACACCTGCCCCGTGCAGGCCATCTCGCAGGACGGCGACAAGTGCAAGGTCGACCCCGCCACCTGCGTCGATTGCGGCGCGTGCGAGGGCGCCTGCCCGACGGGCGCGATCAAGGGCGAGTAGCCCGCGGCGCCTCCGCGACCGGCGGCCGTCCCCTCCGGGGGGCGGCCGCCTTCCTTTCTCTCGCGCCCGCGCGCGAAACGCGGTTGCGGCGGACGGCGTTTTGTGGTAGCATGAAGGGGTCTTGTCCGCCCGTCCGCCGCTCGCGGCGGGCGGGCCTCGCAGCCCCGCGGAATGGGGCCGCCCATCCGAAGGAATCCATTTTGAAAGCATACGACGAATCGGCCATCCAGACGCTCAAGGGGCTGGAGCACATCCGCCTGCGCCTCGGCATGTACATCGGGCGCAAGGGCGACGGCTCCGACTACATGGACGGCATCTACATCCTCCTCAAGGAGGTGTTCGACAACGCCATCGACGAGTTCATTTCCGGATTCGGCCGCAAGGTCGAGCTCACGGTCGACGAGACCTCCGTCACCTGCCGCGACTACGGCCGCGGCATCCCCCTCGGCAAGCTCCGCGAGTGCGTGAGCGAGCTCAACACCGGCGGCAAGTTCAACAACGACGTCTTCCAGTTCTCCGTCGGCATGAACGGCGTCGGCACCAAGGCCGTGAACGCCCTCTCCTCGAAGTTCCTCGCCCGCTCCGTCCGCGACGGGAGGTTCGCCCAGGTCGTCTTCGAGCGCGGCCTGCTCGTCGACCAGACGACCGGCTCCACCGACGAGCGCAACGGCACCTACGTCGCCTTCACGCCGGACGACACGATCTTCAAGGGGTACCGGTTCCGGCGCGAGTTCGTCGAGCGCCGCGTCCGCTTCTCCTCCTACCTCAACCCGGGCCTCTCGATCCACCTCAACGGCGAGGTCTTCCGCTCCGAGAACGGCCTGCTGGACCTGATGGCCGACGAGGCGCAGTTCGAGAAGATCTACAAGCCGATCCACCACCGGGAGAAGGACCTCGAGATCTGCTTCACGCACACGAACCGCTTCGGCGAGGACTACTTCTCGTTCGTGAACGGCCAGTACACCGGCGACGGCGGCACGCACCTCTCGGCCTTCCGCGAGGGCGTCGCGCGCGGCCTCAACGAGTTCAGCGCGAAGCAGAAGTTCGAGCCGGACGACATCCGCGAGGGCATCGTCGGCGCGATCGCGATCCGGATGCAGGATCCGCAGTTCGAGTCGCAGACGAAGAACAAGCTCGTGAGCGTCGAGGTCAAGGACCTCGTCCCGCGCATCAAGCAGATCGTCGTCGAGGAGCTCAACCGCAACCCCGAGGCCGCCCGGAGGCTGGTCGAGAAGGTCGAGGAGACGCAGAAGCTCCGGAAGGAGCTCAACTCCGTCAAGAAGGCCGCCCGCGAGCGCAGCAAGAGCGTCTCGATCCGCATCCCGCAGTTGCGCGACTGCAAGCAGCACTACGACGCGAAGCGCCAGAAGGGCCTCGGCACCGAGATCTTCATCGTCGAGGGCAAGTCCGCCGGCGGCACGCTCACGCTCTCGCGCGACGCCGACCGGCAGGCCGTCTTCATGCTCCGCGGCAAGCCCCTCAACACCGTCGCCACGAAGCGCGACGTGCTCTACAAGAACGAGGAGCTCTACAACCTGATGTGCGCGCTCGACATCGGCGACAGCGTGGACAACCTCCGCTACGAGCGCGTGATCATCGCGACGGATGCCGATGTGGACGGGCTCCACATCCGCAACCTCATGATCACCTACTTCATGCGGTTCTTCGACCGCCTCGTGCGCGAGGGCAGGGTCTTCATCCTGGAGACGCCGCTCTTCCGCGTGCGGCCGTCCAGCAAGAAGAACGCCGACCAGAACGTCTACTGCTACAACGAGGCGGAGCGCGACGCGGCGGTGGCCGCGATCGGCAAGAGCGCCGAGATCACGCGCTTCAAGGGCCTCGGCGAAGTCTCGAAGGACGAGTTCAAGGCGTTCATCGGCGAGGCGATGCGGCTCACGCCGGTCGACGTCTCGCAGGACCGCCACATCCAGGACACGATCAACTTCTACATGGGCGAGAACAGCAAGGAGCGCAAGCAGTACATCCTCGACAATCTCGTCGTGAACCCCGAGGACGTCGTCTAGCGGCGTCCCGCCCCCTTTCCCCTTCGTACCGACATGACCAAGAAGAAGAACGGTCCCGTCCCCGACCTGCCCCCGCAGCGGGACCTTTTCGATTTCATCGACGACACCCCCATGCCCGAGCCCGGCGCGATCGCCGCGGCCCTCGCCGCGGGCCGCGACCTGCCCGCGTCCTCCGCGCCGCCGCCGTCCGCGGCGCCGGCGGGGGCTCCCCCCGCCGAGCCGCCCGCGGAGCCCGGGCCGAAGGGGAGGGGAGGGGCCTCCGCGCCGCCGCCGCCCCCGCCCCCTCCTCCGCCGCCCCCGCCGCGCGACGAACCTCCGTCGGACGACGACGACGACCCGCCGCCTTCCGAGCCCGGCCCCTTCGCCCCGCGAAACGGAGGGCCGCTCGCCCGGGTGATGGACGACAACTTCCTCCAGTTCGCCTCCTACGCGATCTGCGACCGCGCCATCCCGACCGTCGAGGACGGCCTCAAGCCCGTCCAGCGCCGCATCCTGCACACGCTCTCCGAGATGGACGACGGCCGCTTCGTCAAGGTTGCCACCGTCGTCGGGCGCACGATGTTCTACCACCCGCACGGCGACGCCTCGATCTACGGCGCGCTCGTGAACCTGGCGAACAAGCGCTACCTCATCGAGGGGCAGGGCAACTTCGGCAACATCTACACCGGCGACGAGGCCGCCGCCCCGCGCTACATCGAGTGCCGCCTCACGGACCTCGCGCGCGACGAGATCTTCAACAAAAAGACGACCGCCTACATCCCGAGCTACGACGGCCGCAACCAGGAGCCGGTCCTGCTCCCGAGCAAGCTCCCGCTCCTGCTGATGCTCGGCGCCAACGGCATCGCCGTCGGCATGGCGACCTACATCCTGCCGCACAACTTCATCGAGCTGCTCCGCGCCGAGATCGAGCTCGTGAAGGACCCGAAGGCGAAGCCCGTCCTCCTTCCCGACTTCCCCACCGGCGGCCTCGCCGACTGCTCCGGCTACGAGGACGGCAACGGGCGCGTCCGCGTCCGCGCGAAGTTCGAGGTGCGCGAGGATCGCGGCGCGAAGCAGGTCGTCGTGACCGAGCTGCCCTACGGCCAGACGACCGAGACGCTCATCGCCTCGATCGAGAGCGCCGCCCGCGCGAAGAAGGTGCCGGTCAAGTCGATCCACGACGGCACGAGCGACCACGCCGAGGTCATCCTCACGCTCGTTCCCGGCACCGACCCGCAGAAGGCGATCAAGCAGCTCTACGCCGCCACCAACTGCGAGTGCTCCCTCACCGCCAACATGACGGTCCTGGAGAACAACCGCCCGGTCCAGACCACCGTCTCGCACGTCCTGCGCTCCAACGTCGACCAGCTCCTCGCCCTCAACAAACGCGAGCTCGAGATCCGCGAGGGCGAGCTGCTCGAGGAGCAGCACCGCAAGACCCTCGTCCAGATCTTCGTCGAGGAGCGCATCTACAAGCGCATCGAGAAGTGCACCACCGCCGAGGCGGTCCGCGACGAGATCCACAAGGGCTTCAAGCCCTTCGCCGACCGCCTCGTGCGCCCGCTCTCCGACGACGACGTGGAGATGCTGCTCGGCGTGCCGATCCGCCGCATCTCCCTCTTCGACATCAACAAGAACCGCGAGGAGATCGAGGGCATCCTCAAGGAGCTGGACCAGGTCCGCAAGGACCTCAAGGGCCTGCGCCGCTACACCGTGCGCTATCTCGAGAACCTCATCAAGAAATACGAGTTCCACGACGTCGAGGTGGAGGTCGAGCCCGAGGCGAAGCCCGCGAAGAAGGGCGCGAAGGATGCCGCCGCGAAGCCCGGCAAGGGGAAGAAGAGGAAGTTCAGGACCGTCACGGTCGAGCGCTTCCCGCGCCTCACGAAGGTGGAGCCGTTCGAGACGATCGACGTGCGCGCCGTGACGGCGACGAAGCTCGACATCTGCTACGACCCGGAGACCGGGTTCCTCGGCCCGTCGATGCGCGGCTTCGAGCCGCTCTTCACGTGCTCCTCCACCGACAAGCTGCTGCTCGTCTGGGGCGACGGCCGCTACAAGGTGATCCCGGCGCCGGAGAAGGACAAGGTGTTCGTCGACAAGGACCTGCTGCGCGCGACCGTGTACGACCGCGAGAAGCTCTGGACCTGTGTCTACACCGAGAGGGAGGTGCCCTTCAGCTGCATCAAGCGCTTCGCCTTCGGCGGCGTGATCCAGAACAAGGACTACAGCCTGCTGCCCGAGCCCGGGACGATCCGGCTCCTCGAGGAGGGGACGCCGCCCACGATCTGGATCAAGTTCCGACCGGCCAAGGGGCAGCGCATCCTCCAGAAGAAGTTCGACCCGTCGCAGGAGGTGCTCGTGAAGGGCGTCCACGCGCGGGGCAAGCAGATCACCACCAAGTCCATCTCCGCCATCGCGGGCGGCGAGAAGCCGCCCCGCTTCTGGGACGACTCCCTCGCCACGGAGAAGGGCGGGCTGTTCTAGGCGCCGTCCCCCCCATGCACCGTTTCCTCCACACGATCCGCGGCGCGGCGTCCGCGGCTGCGACGAACGCCCGGGAGGCGGACGGGACGCCCTCCTGGGGGGCCCTGCTCCGGTTCTTCCTGCCGCTCGTCCTCGCGTCGCTCGTCATGTTCCTCTCGTACCCGCTCGTCGCGGGGATCGTCTCGCACGGACGGCTGGGCGTGGACGAGCTCTCCGCCTTCGGGATGGGGCAGCAGGTGATGTTCCTGGTGGGCGCCGTGGGCGCGGGGCTCGTGCAGACGGGCCTGGTGTTCGCGACGACGCGGGAGGGCGCGGCGGCGTACCGCAGGATGAACCTCGCGATCGCCGCGATCGCGTGCGGGCTCGTGGCCGCGGCGTGCCTGCCCGGCCCCGCCCGGCTCGTCTTCGGCCGCGCCTACGGGCTTCCGCCCGAGCTGGCGCGCGTGGCGCGGCTCTCGCTGCTCTGCTGCCTCCCGCTGCAGGCCAACTTCTTCGCGCGCAACCTCTTCTACGCCACGCTCCTGCGCGTGCGCCGCAGCGACCTGCTCAACCTCGCCTCGTTCGTGCGCATCGCGACGGCCGCCGTCTTCGCCGTCGTCTTCGTGCGCGTCGGCTGGACGGGCTGGGCGTGGGGCGTCGTCGCCTCCACGCTGCCGTGCTTCGTCGAGACGGGGCTGATGTGCGCCTTCGCGCGCCCGCACCTCCGCGTGCTCCGGCCCGCGGCGCCGGACGCCCCCGCGGCGCCGGTGCGGGAGCAGCTCGCGTTCACCATCCCGCTCTCGCTGGGCGGGATCCTGATGGTCGCGTCCGGGTTCCTCGTCCTGGCGTTCCTCAATCGCTCGGGCGGGGCGGACGCGGCGCTCTCGCTCGTCTACGTCTCGGTTCACCTGCTGGTCTTCGGGGTGGCCAACCCGCTCGCGATGTCCGGCATGCAGATGCAGAATGTGGTGCTCGCCTTCCGCCCGACCTCGTGGGAGAGGGGAGGGCGGCGGATCTTCGGCTTCGCGGTCGCCGCGGGCCTCTGCCTGGCGGCCTCGCTCCTCGTCTTCGGCTCCTTCGGCGGACTGGCGCGCTGGTACTTCTGCGGCTACCAGACGCTCGCCCCGGAGAACCTCGCGCTCGCGCGGCGCCTGCTGCGCGCCACGGCCGCGCTGCCGCTGCTCTACTGCCTCTCGGGCCGCGCCAACGGGCTCGCCGCGCTGGAGCGCCGCTCCCGCGCGATCCTGTGCGGGCAGGCCGCCTACTGCCTCGCGATGGCGTCCGTCCTGTGGCTCTGCCTCGCCGCGCGCCCGATCCCGGGCTACTTCTGGGGGCTGGCCGGCATCGGCGCCGGCGTTCTGGCCTCGTGGGGCTCGGTCCACGGCGTCCTGGCGCGCTCCCGCGCGCGGCGCCGCCCGCGCCCGGCGGAATAGCGCCCGGCCGTCGCGCCGGGGGGCGCGGCGGCCGCGGACGGGGCGGGGGAGGGGAGGCCTCAGCCCCGCAGCGAGTCGCAGAATTCCCGGAACCGCGCCATGCCCTCCTCGATGTTCTCCATCGAGCAGGCGTACGAGAAGCGGATGCAGCCGTCGTCGCCGAACGGGGCGCCCGGGACGGCCGCGACGTGGCGCTCCTCGAGGAGGCGGTGGCAGAACTCGATCGAGCCGAGCCCGAACGCCTTCACGTTCGGGAAGATGTAGAAGGCGCCCGCGGGCTTCGCCACGCGGACGCCCTTCACGGCGCGCAGGAGCGCGTAGATGCGCTCCGAGCGTTCGGCGAACGCGCGGAGCATCGGCTGCACCGCCTCCTCCGCGGCCGGATCCGTGAGCGCCGCCAGCGCGGCGAACTGCGCGGGGGTGCACGGATTGGACGCGCAGTGGCTCTGGCAGGCGGTCATCGCGCGGACGACCTCCGCCGGCGCGCCGGCGTAGCCGATGCGCCAGCCCGTCATCGAGTAGGCCTTCGAGCAGCCGTTCACCGTCACGGTGCGCGCGCGGATCGCGGGCGAGAGCGACGCGATCGAGGCGAACGGCTCGCCCGTGTACACCATCCGCTCGTACATCTCGTCCGCCACGATCCAGAGGCCGAGCTCGACGGCCGTCTCGCCGAGCGCGCGAAGCTCGGCGGCCGTGTAGACGGCGCCCGTCGGATTGGACGGATAGTTGAGCACGACCGCTCGCGTCCGCGGGCGGACGGCGCGACGGAGCTGCTCCGGGGTGAGCTTGTAGCCGCTGCGGGCCGAGGTCCTCACGAAGCGGGCGCGCCCGCCGGCGAGCCGGATCATCTCGGGGTAGGAGAGCCAGAAAGGGGAGGGGACGATCGCCTCTTCGCCGCGGTCGAGCAGCGCCTGGAAGGCGAAGAAGAGCGACTGCTTCCCGCCCGAGGAGACGATGATCTCCGTGGCGGGGTCGTAGCTGATCCCGTTCACGCGCCGGAACTTCGCCGCGACCGCCTCGCACAGCGCGGGCATGCCCTTGGCGGCGGTGTACTTCGTCTGGCCCGCCGCGATGGCCCGGCACGCCGCGTCCTTGATGACCTGCGGGGTGTCGAAGTCGGGCTCGCCGGCCGCGAAGGAGCAAATCCGGACGCCCTTCGCGGCGAGCTCCTTCGCCTTGGCGGCGATCGCGAGCGTGGCGGAAGGGCGGATGGATTCGACGGTGCTATTCATTGCAGTACTTCTTGATGATGGGCGAGAGGTTGTCGCCCGCGATGTCGATGATCCCCATCTCGCGAACGGCGTTCTCCGGGGAATCCGACGCATGCGCCGCGTTGACCATGATGTTGGTGCCGAACTCGCGGCGGACGGATCCGGGGCTGGCCTTGCTCGGATCGGTCGCGCCGAGCCGCTCGCGGATCTTCGCCACGGCGTTCTCGCCCTCGTAGATCAGGCCGAGGCACTCGGCGCCCGCGCGCTGGCCCTTCTCCTCCTCGGGGACCGCCGACGGCCGGAAGCCCGTCATGAACTCGACGATGTCCTCGAACTGGTTCTTCGCGAACGTCGGGGCGATGGCCTCGCACAGCGAGCGGACGGCGTCGTCGGGCACGTCGAAGCCGAGCTCGCGCGAGACGGCCCCGGCAACGCGGTGCGCGCCGAACGAGGGGAACTTCGCGGTCAGGGATTCGACGACCGGGCCGTAGAACTGCTCCGCCTGCGCGACGGTCATGGAGAACTTCTTCACGCAGACGATGTGCAGCCCGGTGGACGAGAGCAGGTCGATGATGTTGCCGGCGCGGAGCGACGGGCGCTGGAAGTTGTCCGGCTTGAGCATGACGAGCGTCCGCTCGACGCCCGGATCGCCGAGGTGGGAGTTGACGATGCCGCTGTCCTCGATGTGGTCGAGCAGGATGCGGAGCGTCTTGATGGCGAACGAGCGCGTCGGCGCGACGAGCACGGCCGGCTCGAAGTACGTCACGGTGCCGTCGTCCTCCGCGATGTAGTCGCCGAAGGTCTCGCGGACGGTCTGGCCGCCGCCCCAGCGCAGCGTCACCGACCCGGTGCACTCCCAGATCTTGCGGATGGCGTCCTCGCCCTCGAAGAGGAGGCAGAGGGCGCGGTGCGGCCGGCCGGTCTCCTTCTTGGGCGCGTATTCCTTGCGGATGTAGGCGGCGAGAAGCTGGTCGATGTGCGGCGTGGAGTCCGTCCGCTCCAGGACCGCCTGCACGTACTCGTCCACGAGCCCCTGCGAGGCGCCGAACATGCGCGCGGCGACGAGCTTGAGGTCGGTGCGGCTCAGGTAGCGCGCGAGAACGCCGCCGAGGCGGGACTTCCGGATGGTGTACGGATTGATGAGGACGTAGGCGATTTCTTTCATGGAGCGGGCATCGTTGCGTGTTGGGCCGTATAGACTAGCACTTGCGCCGTAAAAAGGCAACGGCCTTCAACTTCACATAATCCATATTATGCGACATAAATGCATTTCTTGTCAGGGGAGTTCCGGTCGAGAGGGGCGGTTCCGCGACCAACAATGCCGCAGGCAGGCGCGTGGGCGCGCCGCCCGCGCGAAGGCCAATTCCTTACCGGGCGGTCGTCGGTCCCGCCGTGCGCCGCATCCAGCGCATCGCCAGGTCGGTCCAGTCGTCGGGCGAACGGCCCGTGCGCGGAATGCCCCAGCCGTGGCCGCCGTCCGGAAGCACGTGCATCTCGAACGGCACGCCCGCGTTCCGCAGCGCGATGGCGTACGCGAACGAGCTTTCCCAGTACGGGTCGTCCTGCGACTGGACGAGGAAGGTCGGCGGGACGCGCTCCGCGGAGATCAGCAGATCGGGGTCTGTCCCCTTCCCCGGGTCCCTTCCCCACCCTTCCCTCGCGATGTACGCGGGGTAGACCACCACCGCGAAGTCGGGGCGCGACGGAGCCCGGTCGATCACGTCGCCGCACGGCGCCTCGGGATCCCGCGCGCAGCAGGCCCTCACCGCCAGGTGCGCACCCGCGGAGAAGCCCAGGATGCCGATCCGCGTCGCGTCGAGGTTCCATTCGCCGGCGCGTGAACGCAGCAGGCGCATCGCGCGCCGCGCGTCGGCGAGCGCCTGGTCCCGGCGGTCCGGGCAGCGGTACTTCAGCAGCGCCGCGGAGAAGCCGTTGGCGAGGAGCCAGTGGACGACGTCCGTTCCCTCGTGGTTGTACGCCAGGATCCCGTATCCGCCGCCCGGACACACCAGGACGCACGGACGCGGCGCCATGCCCGTCGCGGGGAAGAAGGAAAGCGTCGGCAGCGAGACGTCCGTGACGCGGCGGCAGAAGTCCTCGTCGGGCTTCACGTGCTCTCGCAGCGCGGCGTCCTCCGGGCGCCGGAGCGGCGGATCGGCCGGGTAGAGCGGAAGGTCGAGGACGGGTTCGAAAAGGCGGTATGCGGACATGCGGAAACTCCCTGCGGACTAGTGGACGTAGACGTTGTAGGTCCCCTTCCCTCCGTCGCTGATGCGGATGCCGGTCGCCTTGCGCCCGCGGCCGAGGTCGATCTCGCGGGACTCTCCGGGGGCGATCCGGACCGCGAGCGGGTACTTCTTCGTCGTGGAGCCCTCGCGCAGGACGACGGTGTTGACGATGACGCTTCCGGAGGTTGCGACGATGCGGATCTTCTTGATCGGCTTCGAGGTCGGGATGCCCATCTCCTTCGCCGCCCCGCCCGCGGTGAACGACCCGGCGCGGACGAACCCCTTCGGCGTCTTGACGGAGATGGCGCCGCCGGGGTCGTCGCGCTTCCGATCGTCCCGGCGGCGGTCGTCGCGCCTGCGGTCCTCGTACCGGCGGTCGTCGCGACGCCGGTCGCGGTCGTATCCCCGCGGCGGGGGCGGCGCATAGCGGTCGTCGTAGCGATCGTATTCGTACTCGTCGTCGTAGTACCGCGGCCGGTCGTCGTAGTAGCGGCGCGGGCGGGACTCGGAATAGTAGTCATCGTCCCAGTCGGTCTCGACGCACGAGACGGCGCCGGCGGACAGCATCGCGGCGAGGAGCAGGAACGAAAGGCGGCGGAGGGATTTCATGGCGGCGGGCATTCGATGGGCGTGGGTTTCGGAACGCGTCCCATTCTAGCAAACCCCCGCCGCCGGCTCAACCCCCGTCCGCGACTCGGAAATCCGCCTTGCATCCCGGTCCTTCGCGGGGTAGAATGTGCGGCGAAATGGACGTCCACGAGCGCACAGGCGAACCTGCCGGAGCGCCGCCCCGCGCGGCGTTCCCGGATCGCCGCGTCCTGCCGTCCCCCGGCCGGCGCGCGGGCTTCGCGCTGCTCGGCGCGGCCTGCGTCCTGATGCGCGCGGCGACGTGGCCCCGCCGTGCGCTCGCGCGACGTCGGCCGGGCGACGCGCTCATCCTCGAGCCGTTCGGCATGGGGGACGCGCTTCTGCTCCAGCCGCTCGTCCGCTCGCTGCTTGCGGCGGGACGTCGCGTCGCCTTCGCGGGCCGGCCCGCATGGAGGCCGCTCTTCCCCGCGGTCGACGGCTTCGCGTACGTCGAAGTCTTCCCCGCGTGGGCGCGCCCCGATCTCTCCCGCAAGTACCGCCGCCCGGTCGCCGACCTGCTCGCCACCGCGCGGACGCTGGCGCCCTGGGCCCGCGGCGTCGACTGCATCGAGCCGCGCGGCGATCCCCGCGCGATCCTCGCGCTCTATCTCGCCGGGGCGCGGAGCGTCCGGACGCTCCCGCGCTACTGGAGCGCCAACGACTGCCGGCTCCCCCCGGGCGCGGCACGGTTCGTTCCGCTCGACCGCCGCGTCTCCCGCCGCGAGGTCTCGCGCGCGTTCGCTCCGAAGGGCGTCCCCTACGGCCGCCCCGACGTTTCGCACCTGCTCCCCTCCCCCGCCCCCGTTCCCGACCCGCGCCGCATCGGCCTTGTTCCGCTCACGCCGTGGGAGGGCAAGCGCTGGCCGCCGGAGCACTGGCGCGCGCTCGTCGCCGCGCTTCGGGACCGCGGATTCTCCCCCGTCCTTCTCTGCGGCCACGGGGAACGCGCCGAAGTCCTCGCCGCCTGCGGGTTCTCCGATCCGGGCGCCCCCCCCTCCGCGAACTCCGCGGACTCCGCGTGCGAAACACATGCACCCGCCGTGCGCGAGCTCGACTCCGTCTCCGCGTGGCCGGAGGCCCTCGCCGCGTGCGGCGCCGTCGTCAGCGTGAACACGGGGCCGATGCACGTGGCGGACGCCCTCGGGATTCCGCTCGTCGTGGCGGACGGCGCCTCGCGCCTTCCGCTCTGGGCGCCGGAAGGCCCGCGAAGCGTCGTTCTGCACCACCAGGAGCGCGTCCCCGGCGCCCCCTTCCATCCCACGCCTCGCAACGGCCTGGCGGTCCAGCGCGCCATCATGGCCCTCGTCACCCCGGACGAAGTCCTCTCCGCGCTCTCCTCCCTCCTGCCCGCTTCGCTCCCGTCCCCCTCCCCTCCCCGCCCCTAGTCCGTCCCCTCCCTCCTCCCCTCTCCAACCTCTTTAACCCTTTCAACCCTTCAACTGTTACCTGTTCGTTGTTAGCTGTTCACTGTTCGCTGTTCACTCCTCACTCGTAACCCCTCCCTCCCATGCGCGTCTTCAACCTCGGCTCCATCAACATCGACCGCGTCTACACGCTCGACCACCTCGTCGCCCCCGGAGAAACGGAGACGGCGGACGACTTCGCCGTCTATCCGGGCGGCAAGGGCTTCAACCAGACCATGGCGCTCGCGAGGGCGGGCGCGCAGGTGTGCCTCGTCGGAGCCATCGGCTCGGACGGCACGTGGCTGCTCGTCCCGCTGCGCGAGGCGGGTGCGGACACCTCCCGCATCGCGACCGTCGGCTCGACGACCGGGCATGCGGTGATCCAGGTCGACCGGGAGGGGCGCAACTCCATCGTCGTGCTGCGCGGCGCGAACGGCCGGATCACGCCCGCGCACCTCGCCGCGGGGCTGTCGTTCGCGCATCCGGGCGACCTCTTCCTGACGCAGAACGAGACGGCCTGCACCGAGGAGGCGATCCGTCTGGCGAAGGAGAAGAAGATGGTCGTCGCGCTGAACCCCTCGCCGTTCGACGAGCGCATCCTCGCGCTGCCGCTGGACCTCGTCGACATCTTCCTCGTCAACGAGGGCGAGGCCGCCGCCCTGGCCGGCATGCGCCCGGGCGCCGAGCCCGGCGCGGCGCTCGTCGCGCTCCGCATCAAGTACCGCCACGCGAAGTTCGTCCTGACGCTCGGCGACAAGGGCGTGATCAGCTCCTCGCCCGAGTCCCCGGCGCCCGTCACGCTCCCCGCCCGCAAGGTCGAGGCCGTCGACACCACCGCGGCGGGCGACACCTTCACGGGCTACTACCTGGCGGCCCTCTCGCGCGGGCTCCCCGAGCGGGAGGCCCTCGAGCGCGCGACCGCCGCCGCAGCGATCTCCGTCACCCGGCGCGGCGCGGCCCCCTCCGTTCCCGACCGCTGCGAGGTCGACGCCTACCTCCGCACCGGCGAGCTTCC
>CAMOEO010000019.1 GCA_946612175.1 uncultured Verrucomicrobiota bacterium | reverse complement strand
CGGCGGACGGGCAGTTCGCGCAGGCGTAGAGGAACATCTCGCGGGCGGGGAAGAGCGGGGAATCCTTCTCCGCGGCCTGCAGGAAGGCGATCGCCGACGCCGTCGACGCCGCCCCGCGCAGGAACCGCTCGGCGCCCGCCCGGGAGGCGGGGCGCCTGGGGGCGGGGTCATCCAGGACCGGATGGATACGCGAAGAGAAGCAGTCCTCGTCGAGGTTCCGGAAATCCCGGAAGCCGGGGACCCTCTTCGCGACGAGCAGGGCGAGGTAGCCCGCGACGTCCGCCTCCTGGAGGAAGCGCATCCAGACGCGGGCCTTCTCCTTGGGCGGAACCTTGGACGCCGGCGCCGTCAGCGCCTTCTCCAGCAGGTGGACCGGCGTGCTGCAGCCGCGGACGTAGATCATGTCGAAGTCGTCGCGGATGAGCCACGCGAGCCGCGACGCCGCGAACGGGTGCAGCGCCTGGATCGCCTCCGCGTTGTTTCCGCCGGGATTCTCGCGGGCGGCCTTGCGTTTTGCTTCGTATTCGGAAAGGATTTCGTCGGCGTTCAAGTCGTTCTCCTTTCTTTGGCGGCCTCGCAGGTTTCGCGGCCTCGCAGGGCGTGGCGGGGTCTCCGCCCCGCCACGCCCGCATCGGCCGATTGCTCGCGGCAAAGCCGCTCGGGAATTTCCTTCGAGCACGTTCCAGTATACCGGTCGGCGGCGGAGAGTTCACCCCGGCGGCCGGTCTTTTCCGGTGCCGGGTCTTCGGGTTGCCGGGTTTTCGGGATTTCGCTCCGGGTTGTCGGCGCGCGGCGAGGCCGCGCTTGTTCGGGACTTCGCGAAAAACTGCCCTGCGGCGGCGAACGCCGCACGAAACCCCGGGGCGAAATCCCGGAAAAGGCGCCGCGAGCGGCGCCGGCCGAAAACCCAAAACCGGGAAGACCTCGCAGCCGGTCGACGACATCGACGACCCGCGCACGGAAGACCGAAGGCCGGGCGTGCGCGGAGCGAAGCGGAGAGACAACGCCCGGCCGTGCGCGCGGCGGAGCCGTCGCGCACGAGCCGGACTTGCGAGCCCTAGTCGGCCCTGCGGTCGGCGCAGAGGCGGAAGCCGAGGTCGTCCATCGCGGAGACGAAACACTTGAGATTGCACTCGTAAGCCGGTTGGCGCTCGCGACTGGAAGCCTTCGCCCGCCGGCCGCCGCAGTAGATTCCTTTGTACCCGCAGTTGCTCGCGGTCCATTCCCCGACCAAGCCGAGCATGTCGTGGAGGCCGAACGCATTGGCGCGCTTTCTGCCGACCGGCGGCAAATCTTCAGAAGTGCCATTCCACTCGCCATCGCCCCATGAGACGGTATCGAGGTTCTCTTCCGTGATCTCCACGCCGTCTTCCCGAAGGCAGTAGTCGCCCTTCGATCCGGCGCGACAGGCGTATTCCCACTCCTCCGCCGTCGGGAGGCGGAACGAGAGTCCCGAGCTCTTCACGGCGTCCAGTTCGTTCAGCTTCTCGAGAAAACGCTCGCACACGCCGTCGTAGGCAATCACCATGTAACGCCGCCACACGTCCTCCCACTCTTCTTCCCCATAATATTCCCGGAACTCATCCTCCCCCTGGTCCTCGAAGGGGTAGTAGTCGCGCGGGCAGTCCGTGTGGGGAAGGTCGGCGTCGGCCTTCCTCGGGCGAGCGCCGCCCAAAACGGCCCACCATTGCCTGTTCGTCACGGGGAAAACGCCCATGAACAGTCCCGACGGGAGTTCCTTCATCACGAGGTCGACGCCCTTTCGGGGTAGCGGAACGGTCACGGTCTGAAGAGCCTTTCCGCGGTTGCGCGCGATTCCGTCCGCGATCTTCTTTTCCGCCTCCGCCTTCGCATCCCGCTCGGCAATCTTCTTGAGAAGGCGCTCGCGGATGCCCTCCATGGTATCGCCCAGCATGAGCAGCCCGGCCAGGCTTTCCCTAGCCCGTTCCGGAGTCATCCCCGACTCGATCGCGAGCTCTTCGAGGGTCATCTCGGAATAGTCCGGCGCTGTCTTCTTGACGGATACCTTCTTCGCGGGAGTTTTCGTAGGTGCCTTCTTCGCGGGCGTCTTCTTCTGTGCCATTTTTGGTTTCTCCTGTTCCGTCGCGGCGCTCCCGCCGCAACGCCGACCAGTTTACTTCTTCAGTTCAAGGGAGGGGGGGACGAGGCCGGAGCGGCGGCGAATGGAACGCTCGCAGCAGGCGCGAACGGCCGCCTCGCCGCCGAAGATCGCGACGCTCCTCTCCGTCCGGGTGACGGCCGTGTAGAGGATCTCGCAGGTGAGCAGCGGACTTTCGCCCGTCGTCGGAAGGACGACCGCGACGTCCCTGAACTGGGATCCCTGCGCCTTGTGCACGGTGGACGCGAAGGCGCATTCGGTCTCCGGGAGCAGTTCGAGCCGGATCGTGCGGATTGTTTCGCCCTTTTTCCTCCCGGGCAGGCAAAGGGTCTTCCGGTCGCCCGGCATCACCACGCCCACGTCGCCGTTGTTCACGTCGAGCGTCCGGTCGTTTTGGGTGATCATCATCGGGACCGGCGCATTTTTGGAAAGGGTGCGCCGGATCCACGACGCGATCTTCTCCGATCCGAACGGTCCGTGGCGCAGCGCGCAGAGGACGCGGAAGTCCTCCAGATGCTCGAGGGCCGACGCGGCGTCGCGGCAGGCGGCGAACTCGGCATAGCCATCGCGCACCGCGTCGGCGAATCCGGGCCATGTCTTGGGGCGGAACACCTTCTCGACGCCGGACAGGTCCGTGAAGGACGTAACGCCTCCGGGCGCGCGCAGGATCCCCATCGCCTCCTCGCCACACTCGACGCTCTTCCCGTTGATGGCGGCGGCAAGGCGCGCGATTTCGCCGCCGGGCGGAAAGCGTTCGCTCCGGGCCAGGCGGCTGATCGGAAGCCCGGGACGGGCGCACAGGTCGGCGAAGACACGCCCGCGCTCGACGGAGGCGAGCTGGTCCGCGTCGCCGGCGAACGTGATGCGGCAGTCGTCCGGCACCGCGTCGAGGAGCTTCGCCAGGAGCGGCAGGTCGACCATGCTCGCCTCGTCGACGACGATCCAGTCGAACGGAAGCGGGTTCCCGCGGTTGTGCTTGAAGGTGACGAACTCGGGGGTGGGGCCGAGCATCGCGTGGATGGTCGACGCCTCGGGGACGTCGGCCATGCCGCTCTTCTCCATCGATTCGGACATCCGCTGGCGCGCCTTGCCGGTCGGGGCGGCGAGGCCGAGGCGGAGCCCCGGTTCGCGCCGTCGGACGATGTCCACGGCGGCGGCGATCGTGAAGGTCTTGCCCGTGCCGGGACCGCCCGTGAGGATCGAGAAGCGGTTTGCGCACATGGCGCGAACCGCGTCCTGCTGCTCCCGGCGGAGCTTGGTGTCCGCCGGGAACTCGACGGGCGCGGACGCCAGGGGCCGGTTCAGCGCGGCCAGCCGCTCCAGGACGAGCCGCTCGTAGTACCAGTTGCGCCGCGTGTAGAGCAGGCCGTTCTGCACGACGAAGGGGGCGCGGACGTCCGCCGGCTCCGTTCCGTCGCCGGCGAAGGCCACGGCGTCCGGCGCGGTCCGGAGCAGGTCCTCCCCCTCGGCGTCCAGTTCGATGCAGACGTCGCCTTCCTCCTCGAGGCCCAGCATGGTCCGCCTGCAGAGCGCGGCGACCGGCTCGTTGCCGCCGGTCATGCGCGTCACGAAATCGAGAACGAGGTCTTTCATGTCCGGTCCTCCAGTCCCAGGGCGTTTGCGATCCGATTGAGCAGCCGGGCGGGCGGCCGGTCCGAAAAGACGGCGGCCTCCGCTCCGGCGGCCACGCCGCGCAGGAACACGTAGCGGATGCCGCCGAAGTTCTTCTCCCACGAGTAGTCCGCCCCCATCGTCTCCTTCAGGAACCGGTGCAGGACCGCCGAATAGAGAAGATACTGGAGGAAGTAGTGGTGCTCCGCCATTTCTTCCCGGACGCGCTCTTCCGTGAAGTCGTCGGCGTGTCCGTCGAGGCGGTTCGACTTCCAGTCCACGACGTAGTAGAGGCCGTCGTGCCGGAAGAGCAGGTCGAGATAGCCCTTGAGGAAGCCCCTCGGAATCGGGCGGCGCCAGGCGGCCGCGGCGGCCAGGAAGGGCTCCTTGTCCTTCTCGCCCGCCCATTCCTCGCGGAGGATCTGCGCGATGGCGGCCATCGAGGACTCCTTCGCGGTCCGGGACGGGAAGTGGAACTCCCATTCGCTGAACCGGTCGGACCATCGCACGTCATGGAGGAAGAAGGTGTCGCCCGTAGGGGAGACGAGCGGCCGGTCCAGGGTCGCCCGAACCATTCCGGCGACGGTCCCTACATCCTTTTCGAACGAATCGGGATCCCGGGCCGCGAGCCCGTGGAGGAGGAGCGATCGCCGTGTCGTCTCCTGGATGGCGGCATCGTCGGCATCGAAGGAAATCGTCTCGAAGATGTCGTGCCAGCAGGTTCCGATCTTGTCGCCGCCGCGGAAGCCGAAGATCGGGTTCTCCTCCTCGCCGTCCGTCGACGGGGGCTCCGGCCGGACGCCGGAATCGTCCGCGTCTTCCTCGTCGTAGTCGGGCCCGTCCACGCTCGAATCCACGTCGAATTCGAGGTCCTCGCAGGATTCGCCATCCTCTTTCGATCCCTTCGGTTCGGACTCGTCGTCGTCTTCGCCCTTCTTGCCGTTCTTCTTCGGAATCAGGGACGAGTAGCTCCCCTTCGTCGGCTGGAAGAAAATGCCGTAGCCGCGCGGAGTCTCCGCGTCGGAGAGCCGGTCGAGGGTCGGCTTTTCCGCCGCATAGGCCGCGGGCCGCCCATCCGGCGCCGGCTGCCACTCCGTCCGGAGAATCGGCGAACCGTCCGGTCCGGCGCCGCGCCCGGCGGCGTTGACCAGAAGCCGGGCCAGGGAGGAGCCCTCCGCCGGCGGCGGCGTCACGACGATCGTCCGCTTCGTGGCGCGCGTGAACGAGACGTAGAGCTTCCGCATGTGCTCCGCGTCCTCCTCCGCCTGCGCGGCGTCGGCGTCGGCGGGATCGGCCGAGACGTGAAGCTTCCCGTCGCCGTCGTGGTGGAAATAGGGCGACGAGACGGAGAAGGCGCTTCCGACCGGAACGACGGTCACGGGGAACTCCAGCCCCTTCGAGACGTGGAGCGTCATGATCTTGACGGCGTCGCTCTCGCTCTCCAGTTCGCGCGCGTACTCCTCGGAATCGGCTTCGGGGGGGGGGCGCTTTTTCTTTTTCCCGCTCCATTGATCGTCGGCCTTCTCGTCGCCGGCGAGATTGATCCGCTCGGTCAGCCAGTCGACGAGAACCTCCGGCGCGGGACCCCGTTCGCGAACGGCCGCGCCAGCCAGGTCGACGATCTGGAGGATGTCCGCCAGGCGGCGTTCGCCGTCCGCCATCTTCGCGAAACGGGGGCGAAGCCGGCACCGGTCGTGCGATTCGAGCTCGGCGAAGGCGGCGGCGAAGCCCTTTTTGCGCCAATCGCCGTTCCACTTGGCGAACGCGCCGACCATATCGGCGAACACGGCGTCGTCCTCGCCGGGAAACCCCGTCCCGGAGGCAAAGTCGAAGAACGGCGTGGCGAGGGCGGCGCGGATCTGCCTGCGCCCTCCGATGCCGGCCATGGCCAGCAGCACCTTGCGGAAGTCCTTCGCCGTGTCTCCGGCGAACACGTTGCCGGCCTTCTGCAGGACGGCCGGGACGCCCCTCCTGCGAAGCTCGTCCCGGAAGGCCCTCCCCGCCCTGTGCGAAGAGACGAGGATGGCGACGTCCCCGGGGGTGAGAACGCCCTTCTGCTCGTTCAGCACGCCCACGACGGCGTCCGCGACGGCCAGGCGCAGGACTTCCTTCGCATTGCCCCGGAACTCCACGACACGGAAGGGACGGGGATCCTCCCCTCCGCCGACGAGCAGCCCGGGGATCCTCTCGTCCGGATCCGTCGCCGCCTTCAGGTCCTCGGGGTAGTCGATGGTCTTGTCGCCGAACGTGAACGAGCCGTCGCCCGGATCCCGGAAGAGCGCGTTCACGGCGTCCACGAGGCGCGGCGTCGCGCGGAAGTTCTTGTCGAGCCGCGAGGCGTTCGCCTTCACGTCGGGCCGCTCCGCTGCGATGCGGTAGGTGTAGATGTCCGCGCCGCGGAACGAATAGATGGCCTGCTTGGGGTCCCCGACGAAGAAGAGCGGCGGCTGCGGCGTCCCGGCCGGGACGTCGAGGAAGACGCGGCTGAAGATCTCGTACTGTGCGGGGTCGGTGTCCTGGAACTCGTCCACCACGACGGCCTTCAGATCCCTGCGGAGGCAGCCCGCGAGGATCGGGCCGAAGGTTTCGTCGCGCAAGGCGTCGCGGACGGCGCGGAGCAGGTCGTCGAACGTCTGCGTCTCGCGCGTCGGCCGGTCGGCCTCGTAGCGTTCGACGATCTCCTTCGCGCCGGCGAGCGTCGCGTCGTCGCCGTCCATGGTCCACTCGGTCTTCTCTCCGAGCACGTCAACGGCGTCCTGGAGGTCCTTGAGCGCCGGAAAACCGTCCCCGCCGCCCCTGCGGCGCGTCCGCCACCAGTCGCGCGTCCGGCGGCGGAGGTCGGCCGTCTTGTCGTCGCGCAGCTCGGCCTGGAACGCGGCTCCGGTCTCGAACGCAAAGCGCTTCATCGCGCGGCTGCAGAAGCCGTGGATCGTGGAGATCGCTGCGAGGTCGAACTCCCGGAGAACCCCCTCCACGCGGCCGCGGGCGACGAGGTCCGGGACGCCGTTCCCGCGGGCGCATTCGCGGAGACGCTCCAGCCGCTCGACTTCCCGGACGTCCTTCTTCCCGTCCCGGCCGAGGATTTCGTCCTCCCGTCTGGCGAACAGGAGGGACAGGTTCGCGAAGACCCGGCGAACGCGGTCGCGCAGCTCTTTCGTGGCGGCCTCCGTGAAGGTCGTCACCTGGATCTCCGGGATGCGGAAGTCCCGCTCCATCACGAGGCGGGCGCAGACGTTCTGGATGTTGTAGGTCTTGCCCGTGCCCGCCGACGCCGCCACGAGGTGCGGTCCGTCGAGCGGGAAGGCCGGGTCGTAGATCTGTTCGTTGAAAACCGTCGTCATGGAGAGACTCCTACTTCTCCTTCTTCTTCGATTTCTGTCCCTTGAACCGGAGGAACGGTCCGGGGTCGAGCAGCGGCGCCAGTTCCCCGGGGGGCTCCTCCCTGCCGCCGGCCCCGGCCGGGTCGACGACCATCCTCCGCGTCGCGAACGCGACGATTCCCGCGAGCAGCTCCGTCGCCTTCCCGACCGGAACCGGAGCCAGGATCTTCACGTGCTTCCATTCGGGCGAAACAAGGGCCGTCGTGCAGGCGCGGTCCTGGATCTGGCGAACCAGATGCCGGATCCACGCCCCGACATGGTCGGAAGGCCAGAAGCGCCCTTTGAAAACGAACGCGTACGGCACGCGCTCGCCGCGTCCGTTGACGATTTCCACCGGCGGCAGCTGGCTTCCGACGACGTCGATGTCGCGACCGCCGACGGAAAGCCGGACGGCGACCCGTTCGGGCGTTCCGCCCGCGAACGACTTGATCGATGCGACGACGGGATCGCCGGGCGTTCCGAAGTCCTTTTGCTCTTGGGAGTCTTTCGCGAACTCGACGGTTCGCGCCTGAAACTGCTGGATCGTCTCCTGGGACAGGCTGCTTTCGAGCATTCGGGAGGCGTCGTCCAGATCGACCGCCGCGCCCGACTCGGCCAGACGAAGGGATTCCGCCCGGACGTCACCGTCCGTGAGGCTTTTGTCTCCGAACAGCACTGCGGTGGCGAAATCGTCCGACGGCCTCGCCTCGAGCTCGTCGTCGTCCTCCAGAAGCACGTACTTGGCATCGTCTCCGGCGGGGATCCGGAGCCGGTATTTCGCGAGGAACCAGTTGGGGCTCGAGCAGAAGGAGGCCAGCTCGTCCAGATTGATCGTCGTCTTGTTCTTTTTGTCGGGCGGGAACGGGACGACCTCGAAGACGGCGGGGTCCTCGCCGCCGTCCGCGCGGCCGGCGAGCGATGCGGCGGCGGCGCGATCGACGGCCGAATAGCTGGGCGGCAGGGCGTCCTCCGGCTTCTTCGGGGGAAGAAAGTAGCGGGGGCTGAACGACTGGAGGGGATGGTCGTATCGCCGGACCGGAAGCCCCGACGCCGCGAACCACTCGAGAAGGTCGATCAGGGGAACCGCCGCGGGAAGCTCCTTGTTGGTGCGGATGTCGCGGCCGACGTAGCTGAGGCACAGCCTGTCGCGGGCGCCGAGCGCGGCCTTGAGCAGCGCCAGGCAGTCGGTCTCGCGGTCGGAGACGTCGAACATCGTCGGGCGACGGCCGACCAGGTCGAAGGACGGCCGGACGTCGTTGCGCGGGAAGGTCCCGTCGTTGAGTCCGCAGATCCAGACAAAGCGCGCCGGGACGGCCGCGCCGGGCGTGAGCGGGGCGAAGCGGACGGCGTCGCCGGCGGCCGAGAGGCGGTGCGAGCCCTCCCGGACGGCGGCGAGCACGGCGGCGCAGAAGACCTCGCCCGGGATCGGCTCGTCCGGACGGCGCTCGCGCGCCGCCGCCCGGACCGCCGCGTCGGCCACGGCGTCGACGGCCTTGCGCAGCGAAAGAATCTCGCCGACCTTGCCGGTGTCATCGTAGAAGTCGTCGATCGCCTGCAGCAGCCGCGTCCGCCACGTTTCGAGCCTGTGCCCCTCCCGCAGGAACGCGCGCAGATCCGCGAGGCGTTCCACGAACCGGGCGAGGTGTCCGACGGCCCGGGCCCGGTCTCCCTCGACGCTGCCCTGCGGGAGCAGCTCGCCGAGCCGGCCCGCGCGGACCGTCCCCTTCCCGGTGAGATCGGGTCCGAGGAGCGCGTCCAGCGCGAAACGGTCGAGGCCGCGCCGCCAGGTGAAGCGGCAGTCCGGCTCGTCGGCCGCGAAATCGTCCGCCGCGCCTTCCGCCGCATCGCCCAGGATGCGCCGGACGTCCGCCGCGTCGCGCCCCCAGTGGATGTTGTTCCCGCGGACCATGTCGCGGAGCGTCTCGAGGGCGTCGGCGTCGAGGCCGAGCTTCTTCCGGATCTCCGGAACCCCGAGCAGCGCGAAGACCTTCGTGACCTCGAAGCGGTTCGCGCGGAAGTCGAGCAGGTCGGCGAAGGACCGGAAGACCGGCGTCGACTGCCGGATCGCCCCCCAGGCCGCGACGGGCGGGAACGGCGCGTTCGGACGGTTGCCGAAGATGGCCTCCACGAGGGGCGAATAGCGCTCCCAGTCGGCGCAGAGGACCAGCGCGTCGCCGGGGCGGGCGTCGCGGTTTTCCGCGAAGAAGCGGTGCAGCGCGTCGCGCGCGGCCTCCAGTTCCCGGCGGGGCGAATGGCAGGCGTGGACCTCCGTCGCGGCGCCCCGGAGCGTCCGGAACGTCGGCGACCGGTCGCCCAGCCACGAGCAGTCCCCCTCGGTCGCGTCGAGCTCGTGCGCGAGAAGGCCGCGGGTCCCGGAGGCGAGCGCCGCCAGCAGCGTCCCGTCTGTACGCCTCCGTTCCTTCTCCTCCGGCGATTCCGAGTCCTCCGCTTCGGGCGCCGGCTCCCCCGCCTCCTCCTCGGGCGGCGCCTCCCCGCGTTCGAGCGCCGCGCGTTCGAGCGCCGCGCGTTCGCGCATCGCCTGCCGCTTCGTCGGATTCTCGATCCACCAGGCATGGGACGGGTTGAACGTCCACACCGTCACCGGCAGGACGGACGAGATCCGGTCGAGCATCGCCATCCAGGGCCAGGGGATGTCGGCCGCGTCGAAGACGTGAACGGCGGCGTATCGGGGAAAGCCGCGTTCGAACGCCGCGGCCGGGTCGGCCTCCGGCGCGAGGGCGCGGATGTATTCGCCGGCGTAGGTGTCCGGCTCCTTCTCCGCCAGAAGGCGGTAGAGCGCGCACTGCCAGCGCTCCGGATCGCGGGGCGGGAGCGGTGTGGAGCGGTTCTCCCACGCCGCGAGCATCGGGTGGCGCGAACCCAGGTAGTCGTCGAACAGGCGCGCGATCCGCGAGGCCAGGTCGAAGCGCCGGAATCCGGCGGTCGGGCCCGCCCCGACATAGTTCGCGAGCGCATGGAGCGCGGGATCGCCGGCCCGGGCGCGGAGGATCGCGTCGATCCGCCAGGCCAGCACGCCCCGGGAATACGGATGGACCGCAGGGTCGCGGTCCCGGACGTCGGCCTCGCCCGTCATGGCGGCGAGCCAGTCGTTGACGAACTCGGGCATCGGCCGGAATTCGAGGTTTCCGAGGACGCGCCGCCCGCCCGGCGCGCGGCGGAGCAGGAAACGGTCGCGCAGCCACTCCCGCGTGGCCGGTTCGTCCACGACGACGCAGGTCCTCGCGAACGGGTCGCCGAAAGGCCGGGACGTCCATTCGTCGAGCATCTTGTCGGCCAGCGTCTCCAGCCGGTCGCTCCAAAAAACGCGCAAGCTCATCCTATCTCGCCTCCGGCCGGCCCTTCTTGACGTTCGCGGCGGTCCCGGTCCGGCCGTAGACCTTCTTCCGGTCCAGTTTCACGGGCTCGGCCTGGAAGGCCGTCCCGCCCAAATCGAATGTCAGCGCTCTCGCCATGTCGTTCCTTTCCGCTTGTGTTCGGG
This sequence comes from uncultured Verrucomicrobiota bacterium, assembly GCA_946612175.1. GTDB lineage: Bacteria > Verrucomicrobiota > Kiritimatiellia > RFP12 > UBA3636 > UBA3636. The sequence continues at coordinate 7,652 of CAMOEO010000019.1, read as the reverse complement.
GATGGGGGAAGTATACCCCGCCGCGGCCGAAGAATCAACTGCGGAGCGGCCTCCGGCGGCCGAACGCCGGGGGCGGCTTTCCCCGCACCGCGGCCGGTCGACGATATCGACGACCCGCGCACGGAAGGCCGAAGGGGGAGGGTGCGACCAGAATCGGGGGCGCGGCCGCGCACGATGCCAAAGAGCTGCCCGATCAGAGGGCCACCACCCTGACCTCGCTCGGGTCGTTGCCGTTGCGCGTGACCTCGATGTGGGTTCGGATCCGTTCGCGCAGGCGCTCGACGTGGCTGATCACTCCGACCTTGCGCGAACCGGCGATGGCGTTGAGACTTTCCAGGGCCTCGATCGCCATGTTGAGATGCTCCCCGCTCAGGGTGCCGAACCCCTCGTCGATGAGAAGCATGTCGACGCCCAGGCCCGTGTCGCTCAGGCCGGCAAGCCCCAGTGCCAGCGCCAGCGAGACGAGGAACTGCTCGCCGCCGGAAAGCGTGTTCACGGGACGCGCCGCCCCGCCTTCGAAGCCGTCCAGGACCGACAGCGTCAGCCCCTCGCAGGAAAGCTCGTACCGATCCGAGAGCTGCCCGAGGTAGAAGTTGGCCTTCTGCAGGACGTTCTCCAGCACGTACGACTGGATCGCGCGGCGGATTTTCTTCCCGTCGTTGTCGCCGAAGTACTCGTTGACGGGATGCCACTCGTCGCGCTCCGCCTTCCGCTTCTCCGCCTCCTGGCGTTTCCTCTCGCGCTCGGCCGAGCATTTGTCGTCGTCGACGAGCTGCTGCTGGCAGCGGCCGCGCTCGTCCAGGGCCGCGTCCGCCTCCGTCCTGAGCGAGGCGCAGCGTTCCGACAGAGCATCGACGGTGTCCGTCTCCAGAAGATCCCCCGGCCGGGCGGCGGCATGCCTCTTCCCCGCGCTCCTCGCCTCTTCGTATCGGCCCAGCAGCCCCTCCAGATCCGCCGTGGAACTTGCGGCGGTTCCGCCGCGCGCGACGTCGGCCAGCGCCGGGACCATCTCCACGGCGCGACGGATGCAGTCCGAAACCTGCCCGCCCTTCGTCCGGAGCGCCGCAAGGTCGCCTTCCCTCTGCGGAAGCGCCGTCTTGCGCTCGGAGAACTCTCGCGCCGCCGACCGGAAGCCGGCTTCCACCGTCGCGGCGTCCCGCTCCCAGGAATCGAGCCATCCGGGAACGGTCGCCCTGGACGCCGCGTCCGCGAGCTTGCTCGCGGCGCGCGCGTCTTCCGTTTCGGCCGAAGTCCGGTGGAGCTCGATGCGGTTGCGGCAGTCCGCGACCGCCTTTTCGGCGGCGGCCGCCTCGTCCCGGGCCTTGTCCCGTGCCGTGACCGCCGCCCCGAGTGTTTCGCGCAGGCCCTTGATCTTCCGGTCCTGGGCGGCGATCTCCTTGAGCCGGAGGTCGAACGCGGCGATCTTCGCCCCGCATTCATCGAGCGCGGCCGCCACGCTTTCCGGCGATGCGTCCTGGAGACCCAAACGCCGGGCGTCGTCCGCAATGGCGTGCCGCTCTTCGGCGATCCTGGCCTTGTCGGCGTCGATCATCGCCGTCTCCGATTCGATGGTCCGCCGGTGCGCCTCGGCGGAGGCGGAGGTCTGGTTGTACGCCGCCTCCTTTTCCGCATGCGCCTTCTGCGCCTCGGTGCATTTCGCGTCAAGCTCCCGGAACAGCTCCCGGAAGTACCCCTTGGCGTGCAGCGTTTCGATGCGGTTGCCGCAGACGGGGCACGTGTCGCCGACCTTAAGGTCGGAAACCAGCTTCTCGATGCCGTCTTCGACCAGCTTCTTCTGGTCGTCACGGTTCTTGCGGGCTTCGTCCATCGCCGTCTTCGCGGCGTCCCTGTCGGCCTTGAGGCCGGGCAGCTTCCCCTCGAGTTCGGAAAGCGCCGTCTTCTGGCCGCCAACCGATTGTTCGCGTCGGGCGAGGCTCTCCCTCCGTTTCGCGACGCCCTTGATCCGCTCCTCCAGCCCCCGAAGGTCTCCGCGACGGCTCTCCTCGTCCCCCCTGTCCCTCTGCACCTTGTCCCGGCCCAGCGCCTCGAGCGCCTTCTCCTCCGTGGCGATTTCCTTCTCGTCGTCGGCGACGACCCGGCTTGCCGTGCCGAGGGCCTCGTTCGCTTTGTCGGCCTTCTGCTCCAGCCCCGGGAGCGCCTGCCTGCATTTCTCCAGCGCCTCCGCGGCCTTCGCCTTCGCCTCCCGTGCCTTCCGCACGTCGGCGAGACTCTGAAGGATCACGCCGGCGGATTCGTACATCGCCGCCTTGTCGGCGTTGTCCGCGAGATACCGTCGAAGCGCCGCCAGCCGCTCCTCGGCCGCCCCGGTCTCGGCCGCCACCTCGCCCTCCAGCGCCCGGAGCGCGGAGAAGGCCTCGGCAAGCGACTTCTTCACGGTCGTCTCGTTCGCCGCCAGTTCGTTCCGGCGCCGCAGCCACTGCGCCTTCGCGTCCGCGGCCCGGCGCTTCGCCTCCAGGTCCCCGATCCGGTCGTCGAGCTCCCGGATGCGGCTCTCGACCTGTTCGCGGGCCTCGCCGAGTCCGGCCATCCCGTCGATTTCCCTCTCGAGATCCTTGACGCCATCGTCAAGCGACTTGTATTTCGCGGCGATCTTTCTGCCAAGCTCCGAGTATTTCGACGTGTCGGTGAGCTTTTCGAGGATCTGGGCCTTCTCGTCGTCGGTTCCGAGAAGGAACTGCGTGAACTGCCCCTGCGCCAGCATGGACGTGCGGCAGAACTGCCTGAACTCGAGGCCGACCGCCCGTTGCGCGGCCTCGTCGCATTCCTTGACCTTCGTCCAGGTCGTCCCGCCGTCCGAGCAGTCCTTCCAGGTCCACGTTTCGCCTTTGAGCTTTCCCTGGTTGTCCCCCTTCATGATGGCGTCGACCTCCCACGCCGCCTTGTACGGCCGGCCGTCGTTGCCGGTCAGCCAGAGCGCGACGCTCGCCGAAGTCGCGCCGTGGCGCACGAGCTGGCGCGCGTCGTTGAAGGCGTAGTCGCCGATCCGTTGCGCATTCTTCACGCGAATCCCGTCGTAGCGCGGCGTCTTGCCGTACAGCGCCAGCGTGATGCAGTCCAGGATGGTCGTCTTGCCCGATCCCGTGTCGCCGCAGATGAGGAACAGCGAGGCCGCGCCCAGCGCGCCGCCCTCGAAGTCGATGTCCGCCGATTCGATCGACGCGATGTTCCGTATGGATAGCTTCCTGATCTTCATTCTTCTACGCCTCCTGCATCAGCGACCGGATGAGTTCGCGATGGCGGTCCGAGAGCTCGTGCCGGTCCGAGAGGATCCGGAGGACCTCGTCGTCGGAGAGTGCCTTCAGCTCCGCCATCGACAGGGCCGGCCGGGAACCGCCCTTTTCGGCGGCTTCGGCCCGGATGGGATTGTTCAGGCAGAACCGGAGCCCCTTCGCCGCGCACGCCCGCCGCGCACGCTCCGTCCAGTCCGGCCCCGGCATCTCGCCGACGCCGAGGCTCACGTTGAGCCGGACGTACGTGTCGGGGGCAAGCTCGGAGGCCGCGACTTCCGCGAGCGCCTCGTCGAACGGCCTGCCCGCGTCTCCGCCGAGCGTGGCGAGGGCGCGGAGAGGCTCGAAGACTTCCGTCCGGACCTCCGGCTCCCGCCCCGCCTCCACGGTCACGACATCCACGCCGTGCGGATAGGCCTCGTCGAAGTGGATGGCCCGCGGCGATCCGCAGTAGCGCGCCCGCTTCCGCTCGCCCCGAATCCACTGGGGGCAGTGGATGTGCCCGAGCGCCACGTAGTCGTATGCCGAGCCGAGCGACTCGGCCCCGACGCACTCCTCGCCCGCGATCAGACGCGACCGGTCGTGCCCGCGCAGGTCGATGTCCCCCTTCACCGCCAGATGCGCCGACAGGACGGCGGGGAGGCCGTTCGCGCACGACGCGACGTGCCGGGCAAGCCCTGCGAAGTAGTTCTCGGCGCGGTTCTCGCCCGTTTCTCCGCCGGCCGCGGGGAAGTTGCGCGGATGGCAGAACGGCACGGCGGCGATCACGCCCTTTCCGGGGAGCGCAACCACGTTCCGCCCGAAGACGGCCCGGCCCTCGCCGTCCTCGGCCGGAATGCCGAACACGTGCACCCGGCAGCGGCTCCACAGCGCCTTGTCGACGACGAGCCGCGAATAGCTGTCGTGGTTTCCGGCGATGACCACGGTCTCCATCGAGGGGCACGCCGCCTGCACGTCCAGAAGCCGCTCGGTGAAGCGCTTCGCCACGTCGTTCCCGGGCGCCCCCGAATGGAAGATGTCGCCGCTCACGACCAGGGCGTCGGGCCGCTCCTTCCGTACGGTTGCGGCGAGTTGTCCGAAGAAGTGAACCTCCTCGTCCGCCCGGTCGTAGTTGTAGAGCCGGTGCCCGAGATGCCAGTCGCTTGTGTGAATGATTTTCATGCTGCCGCCATCGTTTCTTCGTTCCGCTTGGAATCGGAGTTTGGGAGAAGTATACCCCGCCGCGGCCGGAAAATCAACCGGTTGCGGCCTCGGGTCGATGCAATCGACGGGGCTACGGCTCCGCGGGAGGCGGGGCGGTGGGGGCGGGGGCGGCGCCCTCGGAGGGCGGGCGGCGGCGGTGGCGCCGACCGCCCCGGTGGCGGCGGCGGCGGCGCGGGGCGGAGTCGGCGCCCGGATCCGCGGAGGAGGGGGATGCGACACTCGGATCCGCGGGCGCGGGGGCGTCGGCGCCCGGATCCTCGGGGGCGGGGGAGGGCGCCGAAGCCTCCGGGGCGGGGGCGGCGCGACGGCGCCGGCCGCGGAGGCGGTCGCCGGGGAAGAGGGAGTCGCGGTCCTCGGGCTCGTCGCCGGGGAAGCCGCGGCCCTCGACGGAATCGGGCGGGACGGGGACGTAGCGGCCGCGGCGGGCGGGGCGGGGGCCGGCGGCGTACTGCTCGAACTGCTCGCGCCAGTGTTCGAGGGCGGGAGCGGCCGCGCGATCGTCCTCGGCTTCGGCGCAGAGGCGCCAGAAGACCATGGCGGTGTGGAACCAGGGCAGGGAGAAGGCGCTGCGGCGGCGGAGGTTGCGGGAGGGGTAGCGGACGAGGGACTCGAGGATGCAGCAGAGGTCCTCGCAGAGCAGGCGCGGGGGGCGCCAGCCGGGGGAGGCGAACGGGCGGACGAACACGGTGGCGACGAGGTCCTCGGCGAGGAGCATGGCGTTGCCGGGGTCGGCGGCGAGGCGTTCGCGGTAGAGCGGGGCGAGGAGGGCGGCGAGGCGCAGGGCGTTCTCCTGGACGTAGTGCGGATCGGCGCGGTCCTCGGTCTCGAGGCCGGCCTCGAAGGCGGCGTCGAGCGCGGCGAGGTAGCGCCAGAGCGGGGAGCGGGAGCCGCCGGTGCGGGCGACGTACGCGGAGACGGCGGGGAGGAGCCGCTCCATGAGCCCGGTGTCCTGGAGGCGGCGGAAGGCCTCCTCGGAGCGGGAGAAGGTGAAGAGGCGGAGGATCTCCTCGAAGAGGCGGGGGCGGGACGCGGCGAGGATCTCGTCGGCGTAGCGGCGGATGGCGTCGAGGGAGTCGGAATGGACGGTGAAGCCGAGGCGCGAGGAGAGGCGGACGGCGCGGAGCATGCGGACGGGGTCCTCGCGGAAGCGGACGCTGGGGTCGCCGATGCAGCGCAGGACCTTCTTGCGGAGGTCGCGCAAGCCGCCGGTGTAGTCGATCACGCGGTCCTCGAAGGGGTCGTAGAAGAGGGCGTTGACGGTGAAGTCGCGGCGGAGGGCGTCCTCCTCGGGGGTGCCGAACGCGTTGTCGTCCATCTGGTAGAGCGCGCCGGTGGCGCCGCCGGGGGCGGGCGCGTCGTCCGGCTCGGGGTCGCGGCGGAAGGTGGCGGTCTCGATCTGCTTCTCGCCGAAGCGGACGAGGACGAGGCGGAAGCGGCGGCCGATGACGAAGGCGTTGCGGAAGAGCTTCTTGACCTGGTTGGGGCGGGCATCGGTGGCGACGTCGAAGTCCTTGGGCGTGCGGCCGAGGAGGATGTCGCGGACGCCGCCGCCGACGAGGTAGGCGGTGTAGCCGGCGCGGTGGAGGCGATGGAGGACGGTGAGGGCGTCGGGATCGATGTCGCGCGCGGAGATTCGGGGCGCGGGACGGAAGCGGTCGAAAAAGGACATCAGGGGGCGGGGGCGGCGAGGGAGCGGAGCAGGCGGCCGAGGCCGGGGACGCGGGCGGGGGCGGAGGCCGTCGCTCCGTCGTCGAGGAAGCCGACGAGGGCGTCGTCGGGCTCGGCGTCGGCGACGGTGGCGCGAAGGGCGAGCAGGGCGGGGCCGGGGACGACGAGCAGGAGCCGGTGGTCGGTCCCCTCGATCGAGCCCTCGGGCGGCGCGACGGGCTCGGCGGCGGCGAGCAGGGCGCAGAGCTCGGCGGGGGGAAGCGGGACGGCGCGGCCGCGCGCGGCGGGATCGGTGGCGTCGAGGGCGAAGGCCTGGCCGGGGGGGAGCGCGGCGACGGCGCGGAGGCCCGCGGCGGCGTCGGAGACGGACTCCTCGGTGAAGCCGTTCTCGCCGGCGACGCGGCGGAAGGGCGGGAGGGCGACGGGGACGGCGACGGCGCGGACGTCGCCGAGCGAGAGGGCCTGCGGGTCGCCGGAGTCGACGGCGTCGAGCAGCGCGCCGAGGCCGGTCACGCGGGCGGGGGGGAGTTCGGCGAAGGCGGGCGCCCCGGCGTCGTTGCCGGGGCGGGGCTCGCGGAAGCTGGCCCAGGCCTCGTCCTCGCCGGTGTGGCGGGCGACGCGGATGGCGGCGCGGGTGTGGTCGTCGAGCACGAGGACGAGGTCGTAGCGGCGGTCGAGGGCCTCCATGTCGCGCGGCGGGGCGGCGGTCTCGGCGGCGGCGAGGCGGGAAAGCACGTTGGAGAGGGCGGCGGGGGAGCAGGGCTCGTAGATGCCGCCGGGGCGGCCGTCCGCGGGGACGGGGAGGATGCCGACGCTCCGGACGGCGGCGCCGGCGACGTAGCGGACGGCGGCGGCGCCGTTCTCGCGGTCGCGGCGGGCCCGGGCGTCGCGGAACCAGAGCGCGACGGCGGCGAGGAGAAGGACGGCGCCGACGACGCGGACGCGGTCGATGCGGCGGCGGGGCGGTGTGGCGGGGGCGGCGACGCCCGGATCCGCGGGCGCGGGGGCGGGGGTGGAAGGAGAATCGGACATCGTGGGGAACCGTAGGGGTAGGATGCGGACGACGGAAAGAGGATAGGGCTTTGCCGGAAAAATGTAAAGTCATTCGGCCCCGGGGGCGGGGACGAGGCCGGGGAAGAGGGCGGGCAGGAGGGGGCGGAGGCGGGCGGCGGCGCGGGCGCGGTGGGAGAAGGTGCACTTCGTCTCGCGGGGAAGCTCGGCGAAGGTGCGGTCGTAGCCGTCGGGAAGGAAGAGGGGGTCGTAGCCGAAGCCGTTGGTGCCGCGGCCCTCGCGGAGCAGGGTGCCGGGGCACTGGCCGAGGGCGACGAACTCGCGGCCGTCGGGGGCGGCGAGGGCGAGGGCGCAGGAGAAATGGCAGGCGCGGGAGGCGGCGGGGCCGAGGGCGTCGAGGTTTCGGAGGAGGAGGGCGTTGTTGGCGCCGTCCTCGCCGTGGACCCCGGCGTAGCGGGCGGAGCGGACGCCGGGGGCGCCGCCGAGGGCGTCGACCTCGAGGCCGGTGTCGTCGGCGAGGGC
>CAMOEO010000018.1 GCA_946612175.1 uncultured Verrucomicrobiota bacterium | reverse complement strand
ATCAGGCGAGCGGGAGGGAGGAGGCGCAGCGGGTGCGGTCGTCGTGGAGGCGGACGGCGGGGGTCTCGACGATGCGGCCGACGGTGGCGACGGGACGGCACACGGCGAAGCCCGCGGACGCCTCGTTGTAGCCGGCGAGCCACGCCGCGAACGGCGCCTCCGCGTCCGGCGCGCGCGGAAAGCGCATCTCGCGCGTCGGTCGCTTCACGCCGGCGCGCCGGGGCTTGGGCGTGAGCCGCGCGCGCCAGCAGCCCTGCTTCCCGCAGAGGTTCACGTAGAGGCGGTCGGCGTCCAGCGCCCGCGCGAGCGCCCGGAAGCGCGCATTGCTTGGCGCGAGGCCGTCCGCCTGCGCGAGGATGCGGAAGCCGGCGGCGGTTTTGTACACGCGCGCCGCGAGACCCCGCCACGCGGGCTTCTCCGCGAGGGAGCGGATCTTCGCGAGCAGCGTCGCCTCGGCGCGGTCCGGACGCTCAAAGACGGGAGAGGTCAGGGCGTAGGCGAATCCGGCCACGGCCAGGATGGACAGGACGATGAGAACCGTGGCCAGAAGGAGGCCCGAGGATGTATTGACACGAGGGAGACCGGATGCCAGATGGGCGTTGGCGGCAAAAGCGACGATCAGACCCGCGGCAAGGACGATTGCGGCGGGGGCGGCGAAACGCACCAGCCGCGTTCCGAGCGTCCGGGCTTTTTGCACGCGGTCCACGTCGAGGAAGCACGTGTCCTCGCTGTTGAGCACCTCGGCGCCGTAGCGGTTGCGCGTGACGGCGTTGCGGGCGTCGGGCTCGTCGAGGATCTCCTCGCAGATGGCGGCCTCGTATTCGCCCTCGGGCGTGCGGCCGCCGAGGTCGAGCAGCGCCTCGCGGACGGCGGCGGACTCCTCCTCGGAAAGGTCGCGGCCCTCGGAGGCGCGCAGGATGGCGGCGCGGCGCTCGAGCTTGGCGGCGGCGTCCTCCGGGGAGACGTTGGAGCCGTCGCGCAGGTGGAACGTCGTTCCGGCGATCTCGCGGGTCTCGGCGACCCAGTGGCGGTAGAGTTTCATTTCGCTCCTTCCGCGCCCTCCGCGTGGGAGAACAGCTCGCGCAGAACGGCGACGCCGAACGGCGGCAGCTCGAGCGCGCCCTCGCGCGTCGCGCCGCCGGCGAGCAGGTCGCGGTAGGAGCGGCCCGCGTCGAGCGCGACGGTGCGCGGCGCGGAGGCGAAGTTCGTCACGAAGACGAAGCGCCCGGCGTCGCCCTCGCGCACGTTCGCGCAGACGCCCTCCGGCAGGTCCGCTGCAAGCGCGCGGCGCAGGCCGCGGCGAGCGGCGAGGGCGCCGTGGAAGGCGTCGAGGAAGGCGTCGTCGCCCCACGTCGCCAGATACCACGCCTCGCCCTTGCCGAAGCGGTTCACCGTGAGCGCCGGCGTCCCGGCATAGAAGTCGCGCCCGTAGGTCGCCGCGACGGCGGAGCCCTCGGCGTGGACGACCTCGCAGACGGTGCCCGTCCCGAAGGAGCCGCCCAGGCCGAGCGCGTTGCCGGCGGCGCACTCGATCGAGTTGCGCTCGTCGTCGTAGAGGTAGTCCGTCTCCTCGGCCCAGACGCCGAGCACCTTGCGGAGCGGCCCGGGGAAGCCGCCGCGGAAGCAGAGGTTGGTGGGGCCGACGACGCCCGTGAGCCAGGTGGCGACGAACGTGCCGCCCGCCTCGACGAAACGCTCGACGCGCTCCGCGAAGCCGTCGCGAAGCATGAAGAGGTTCGGGGCGATCACGAGGTCGTAGCCCTCGAGGGACGCGTCCCCGTCGAGGACGTCCACGGGGATGCCGCGCTTCCAGTAGGGGCGGTAGTGGCGGCCGACGGTGTCGAAGTAGTGCTGCTTCACGGCGTCGCAGGGGCCGGCGGACGCCTTCTGCGCCCAGTCGCTCTCGCGGTCGAAGAGGATCGCGACCTTCGCCGGGACGAGCGAGCCGAGGACGGGCCGCAGCGCCTCGAGGTCGCGGCCGACCTGCGCGACCTCCCGGAACATGCGCGTCTTCTCGGTGCCCTCGTGGTCGATGACGGCGCCGTGGAACTTCTCGGCCCCTCCCCTGCCCTTCCGGATCTGGAAGTACTGGACGGAGTCCGAGCCGTGGGCGACGGCCTGGATCGACTTCATGCGGTGCTGGCCGGGGCGCAGGAGGCGGTTGTGGTGGTACCAGTTGGTCGGGCCGGGGCACGACTCCATCATGAGGAACGGCTTGCCGGGCTTGAGCGAGCGCATGTAGTCGTGCGCGAGGCCGAACTGCGCCGCGAGCGTCTCGGTCTCGCCCGGGCGCTCGTGGTACTGCGGGTAGGCGTCCCACGAGACGATGTCGATCTCGCGGGCGATGCGCGCGTAGTCGAGGCCGTCGTAGAACGCCATCAGGTTCGTCGTGATCGGGACGTCGGGCGAATGCGGGCGGATGGACTCGACCTCCCAGCGGACGAAGTCGGCGGTCCGGTCGGAGACGAAGCGCTTCCAGTCGAGGACGAGCCCGTCGAGGCACGGGTCGATGCGCTCGATCTGGCTCCAGTCCGTGTAGGTATGGGCCCAAAAGCCGGACCACCAGGCGTGGTTGAGCTCGTCGAGCGAGCCGTACCTGGCGCGGAGCCAGTCCCGGAACGCGGCCATGCAGAGCGGGCAGCGGCACTCGCCGCTGTATTCGTTGGAGAGGTGCCAGACCGCGAGCGCGGGGTGCCTGCCGTAGCGCTCGGCGAGCGCCGCGTCGATCTGCCGGACCTTCTCGCGGTAGACGGGCGACGTGAAGCAGTGGTTGTGGCGGCCGCTCCAGAGGTTGCGCTGCGGCGCGACCGACTCCGGCCAGTTCATGCGCAGCACCTCGGGGTACTTCTGCGCCAGCCACGCGGGGCGCGCGCCGGAGGGCGTGGCGAGGACGACCGCCATGCCGCGCTTGGCGCAGCGGTCCATCACGTCGTCGAGCCAGCCGAACTCGTAGCGGCCCTCCTCGGGCTCGAGCGCGGTCCAGGAGAAGATGCCGACGGAGACCGAGTTGATCCCGGCGAGGGGGAAGAGGCGGAAGTCCTCGTCCACCGTGCCGGGGACGTGGCGCCACTGGTCGGGGTTGTAGTCTCCGCCGTGGAGGAGGAAGGGAAGCGTTTTCATCGGATTCGGGGGTTCCGGCAGTTGGGGTTGGGGCGCGCCGGACCGTTCCGGCGACGGAAGGGAAACCTATCATTTTCGATGCGCCGGTTCAAGTCAATTCGCGGACGGGACGCCCGCCCGTTCCGCCGACCCGGGACGGGATGCGCCGCGACGCGTCCCCGGCGCGGCGGCGCGGCGGCGCATTCTCGTTGACAACAGGGACCCGCGTCCGTAGAATGCCCGCCACAAGCCTGCAAAACAGGTTCCGCCCCATGAAAACGAAAACGATCCCCCTGCTCCTGCTCCTCTCCTCCGCAACCTTCGCCGCGCCGACCGGAAACGTCGGCGCCACGCCTCCCGCCGCGCCGGAGGACGCGCTCTACGAGAAGAACCTCGTCATCAACCCCGGCTTCGAGAAGAGCGACTTCGAGAAGGACCGCAAGAAGGGCTGGTACGCGGAACTGATCAACGGCATGGAGGCGAAGTTCGAGACCGCCGCGCCGAACAAGCCGGTGCAGCCCTTCGAGGGCCGCAAGGCGCTCCGCATCTTCGTGAAGGATCCGGCGAAGTACTCGAGCAAGGCGCTTCTCGGCTCCTGGGACGAGTTTGCGCACGGCGCGAACGGAGGCAAGGGGGCTCCCCGCGCCGACGTGTCGCAGTTCGTGCCCGTCAAGCCCGGCTCGAAATACGCGCTCCGGTTCCGCTGGCGCGCGTCCGGCATCTACAACAAGGCGGCCCCCGGCCCCGAGCGCGGAGTCGTGAGCGTGACGATCCGGTGCGACTGGATCGACGCGAACGGCCGGTACATCGCGGGGCAGACGCCGTTCCTCCCCAAGACGCTCGCGTCCATCACGGCCGATTCGGACGAGTGGACGACGTGGGCCTTCCCGAACTTCGCCGCCGGGGCCAAGCTGCCCTATTCGAAGCAGATGAACGTCCCCTTCGCCCCCCCGGCCGGCGCGGCGTACGCGAAAATCTTCTTCCGCTTCTCCTGCCAGCGCCCGAAGGTCAAGCCCGAGCTCTGGTTCGACCAGGTCGAGTTCGTCGAGATTCCTCCGGACGCCAACCTCGCCCCGGGCGCGGCGCAGCCCGCGGGGGCGCAGGGCGCGAAGCCCGCCGCGCAACCCGCCGCGCCCGCGGGGGCGCAGGGCGCGAAGCCCGCCGCTTCCGCCGCGAAGTGACGCCCCTCCCCCACCCCGCCCCAGCCCGCCGCCATGAACGAACGCAGCCCCGTCTACTTCGCGGACTTCCGCGCCTCCTACACGGAGAACCTCCTCCAGAAGCTCCGCCGCCTCATGAAGCGCGCCGGATTCGAGTCGATCGACCTCGACGGCAGGTTCGTCGCGATCAAGATGCACTTCGGCGAGCCGGGCAACCTCGCCTTCCTGCGCCCGAACTGGGCGAAGGCGGTCGCCGACTACGTCCGCGACCGCGGCGGCAGGCCCTTCCTCACCGACTGCAACACGCTCTACGTGGGCGGGCGCAAGAACGCGCTCGACCACCTCGACACGGCCGAGGCGAACGGCTTCTCCACGATCGCCGCGGGCTGCCATGTGATCATCGCCGACGGCCTCAAGGGGACGGACGAGGCCCTCGTCCCGCTCGACGGCACGCCGTGCGAGTACGTGAAGGAGGCCAAGATCGGCCGCGCGGTGATGGACGCCGACGTCCTCGTCTCGCTCACCCACTTCAAGGGCCACGAGATGATGGGCGTCGGCGGCGCCGTGAAGAACATCGGCATGGGCTGCGGCTCGCGCGCCGGCAAGCTCGAGATGCACAGCGACGGAAAGCCCGTCCTCGTCGCGGAACGCTGCGTCGGCTGCGGCATGTGCCGCCGCGTCTGCGCCCACGGGGCGCTTACGCCCGGCCCCGACCGCAAGATGCGCATCGACCACGCCGTCTGCGCCGGATGCGGCCGCTGCATCGGCGTGTGCCCCAGGGACGCCCTCGAGGCCGAATACGGCGCCCAGTCCGCGACCGTGCTCGACCGCAAGACCGCCGAATACGCGCTCGCCGTCCTGAAGGACCGGCCGCACTTCCACATCGCGCTCGTGCGCGACGTCTCGCCGAACTGCGACTGCCACGCGGAGAACGACGCCCCGATGATCCCGAACGTCGGCATGCTCGCCTCGTTCGACCCCGTGGCGCTCGACGTGGCGTGCGTCGACCTCTGCAACGCGGCGCCGCGCCTCTCCGGCACGTGGCTGGACGGCCTCGCGGACCGCGGCGGCGACGTCTTCGACACCGCGCACGACGGCACGCGCTGGCGCGACATGGTCGACCACGCCGTCCGGATCGGCCTCGGCCGCGCAGAATACGACCTGGTCCGGATCGGGTGATTCCCCTCCGCAGACGGCCCGCGGCTCCGTGCCTTGAGGGGCGCGGCGGAGTTGTGGTAGAATCCGCGGCATGGAAACCGAAAAACGGATCGTCATCCTCGGAAGCACCGGATCGATCGGCGAGAACGTCCTCCGCATCGTCGACGAATGCCCCGGCCGGTTCCGCGTGGTCGGCCTCGCCGCCGGGCGCAACGCGGACCGCGTCGTCCGGCAGGCCGCCGAATACGGCGTCCCCCGCCTCGCCCTCGCCGATCCCGCCGCCGCGCGCCGCGCCGCCGGCTCCCTCGCCGGGGGCGCCACGGTCGGCGCGGGGCCGGAGGCCGTCCGCGAGCTCGCCGCCCTGCCCGACGCAGACCTCGTCGTCTGCGCCATGGTCGGCATGGCCGCCCTCGGCCCCGTCCTCGCCGCGATCGACGCCGGACACGACGTCGCCCTCGCCACCAAGGAGGTTCTCGTCGCCGCCGGCGCCCTCGTCACGGCCCGCGCCCGCGAGAAGGGCGTGAACCTGCTTCCCGTCGACAGCGAGCACAGCGCGATCTTCCAGGCCCTCGCCGATGCCCGCCGCCTCCCCGCCTGCGTCCGCGGCCGCCCCGGCGAGGCCGGCCCCGGCCCGCACGCCCCCGCCGAGCCCGCCATCGAGCGGCTCTGGCTCACGGCTTCCGGCGGCCCCTTCTTCTTCCACCCCGAGATCGACCTGGCCAAGGTGACGCCCGCCCTCGCGCTCAACCATCCGCGCTGGAAGATGGGGCCCAAGGTGACGATCGACTCCGCCACGATGATGAACAAGGGGCTCGAGATCCTCGAGGCGCGCTGGCTCTTCGACATCCCTGCCGACCGCATCGGCGTCCTCGTCCACCCGGAGAGCATCGTCCACTCGCTCGTCGAGTTCGCCGACGGCGCGCAGCTGGCCCAGCTCGGCATGCCCGACATGCGCCTGCCCATCCAGTACGCGATGACCTGGCCGGACCGCGCGCCGAACGCCGAGCTGCCGCGCCTCGACCTGGCGAAGGCCGGCGCGCTGCACTTCCACGCGCCCGACCCGGCCCGCTTCCCCTGCCTCGCCCTCGCCCGCGAGGCCGCCGCGCTCGGCGGCGTCGCGACCTGCGCGATGAACGCCGCCAACGAGGTCGCCGTCGCCGCGTTCCTCGCCGGCCGCATCCCCTTCCCCCGCATCTGGGAATCCGTCGCGCGGGTCGTCGCGGAAACCCCGTCCGCCCCCGGCACGCCCTCGCTCGACGAAATCCTCGACGCCGACGCCCGGGCCCGCCGCCGCGCCGCCGAAATCCTCGCCTAGCGCCAGCGCCCCGCCCGCCATGTCCCGCCCCCTCGTCTCCCTCTCCCTTCCCGCCGAAGGCCTCGACCTCGGCGGCCGACGCCTCTTCCCCGGGCTCCGCTTCGTCTGGCGCCGCGGCGAGCACTGGGGCGTCGTCGGCCCCAACGGCTCCGGCAAGTCCGTCCTCGTCCGCCTCCTCTCCGGCGACCTCTTCGCCCCCGAGACCGAGATCGAATACGGCTTCGAAGGGCCCCGCGGCTCCGACCCCGAACGCGCCGTCGCCACCGTCTCGCTCGAGCGCCAGGCCCGCCTCCTCGCCGAGATGGACGCCTACGTCCAGATGCGCTGGAACGCCTCCGAGGAGGAGGCCACCCCCGCCCTCGGCGCATGGCTCTCGCAGGACGCCGTCGAGGACGTCGCCCCGTGGGAAAGGGTCGATCGGACTCCGCGCTCCGTCGCCGCGTTCGCCCGCCGCCGCGCCGCCGTCGTGCGCGAGATGCGCCTCGGCGCGCTCCTCGACCGCCACCTCGTCTCCCTCTCCAACGGCGAGACGCGCCGCGCGCTGCTCGCCCGCGCCCTCCTCGCCGCCCCACGGCTCCTTCTCTTCGACGCCCCCTACGTCGGGCTCGACGCCGACAGCCGCCGCATCCTCTCCTCCGCCGTCGACCGGCTCGTCGCCGCCCGCTCCGCCTCCGCCGTCCTCCTCGCCACCGTCCGCCGCGAGGAGCTCCCCTCCGGCCTCACCCACCTGCTCGAGCTCGACGCCTCCGGCCGCGTCGTCCGCCAGGGGCCGGTCCCCGGCGCCAGGCCGAAGAAGGCCGCAAGCCCCCGCGCCCCCGGCGGCGCCCCCTCCGGAACCGGCCCCCGGCCCGGCCCGCGCCCCGCCGTCCCGCCGCCGACGCGGTGGGTCCTCTCCGGGCCCGCGCCGGACCCCCGCGCGCGCCGTCTCGTCGAGATGCGCGACGCCTCCGTCGTCTACGGCGACCGCATCGTCTTCGAGCACCTCGACTGGACCGTCCGCGCCGGCGAGCGCTGGCTCCTCGCGGGCCCGAACGGCTCGGGCAAGACCACCCTCCTCGCGTTCGTGATCGGCGACCATCCCCAGGCCTACGCCAACGACGTCCGCCTCTTCGGCGTGCGCCGCGGCTCGGGCGAATCCATCTGGGGCATCAAGCGCCGCATCGGCTGGGTCTCCCCCGAGCTCCACGCCTGCATGGACCGCGGCGCCCCCGTTCTCGACACCGTCCTCTCCGGGCTCGACGACACCCCCTTCCTCCACGGCGGCCGCACCCCCGCGCGCATCCGCCGCGCCCGCGCCGCCCTCGCCTCCGTCGGGCTCGCCGCCGCCGAGGAAGCCGCGTTCGGCGCGCTCTCGGGCGGCGAGCAGCGCCTCGTCCTCCTCGCCCGCGCCGTCGTCAAGCGCCCTCCCCTGCTCGTTCTCGACGAGCCCTGCCAGAACCTCGACCGCCCCAACCGCGAGCGCTTCGTCGCCCTCGTCGACGCCCTCTGCGCCGACCCCGCCACGACCCTGCTCTACGTGACGCACCTCGCGGACACCGAGCCGCGCTGCATCACCCACCGCCTCGTCGCGGGCGGCGGTCCGCCGCCCGCGTAAGCTGGAGGATGCGACCTCCGCGCCCTCCGCGCGGAGCGGGCGGCGTCAGGAGCCGGACGAGCGGCGGTTGCGGCGGACGATGAGGAACGCGGCGGCGGACCAGAGCACGGTCATGGCGACCGAGAAGAGCCAGATCTTCATCCAGCCGAACTGGTAGACGAGCACGAACGCGAGCGCGGTCCAGAGGCCGCCGCCCATGAAGGGCTCGTGCAGCAGCTGCTTGTAGCCGAAGGAGGCGGCCGCGATGGTGCGGTTCTCCGGATCGACGGAGCGCAGCAGCAGCAGGCCCGTCGCGGTGACGCCGGTCGACTGGCCGAACTCGGCGATCGACCGCTCGAACCAGGCCTCCTTGAAGAGCTTCGGCCCGAGGAAGACGACGAGCAGCAGGCTCAGGAGCGTCCCCGAGACGACGATCGCGAGAAGCGGCGCCCAGTTGGCGGCGACGACGGAGATCTTGATCGTGGCGACCGCGGAGAGGACGAGGAAGTCGAGCGCGGCGCCGGAAAGGCGCTGCATCTGGCCGTGGTCCACGAGCAGCGTGCCCCCGCAGCGCGTCACCGCCGTCTGCATCAGGACGCCGCCGATCATGCACAGCGGGAAGAGCGGGAAGCCCTTGAAGAGGCGGCGCGAGGCGTTCGGAAAGAGCGCGACCTCGCCGTGCTGCAGCGCGAGCAGGAGCAGGTAGCCGATGCCGACCGCGAGCCCGACGATGGCGACGTGCCACGCGAGCGAGTCGATGGAGTCGCTGCACACGGTCTGGCGGCCGGCGGCGGGACGGGCCTCGGGCGGGTGGATGCCGCGGCGCTCGTACTCGGGGCGCTCCTCGAACGAGCGGACCTCCTTCACGTAGCCGCGCTTGTACGCCCAGTTGACGAGCGCCATCCCGACGACGACGCCCACGATCATGCCGGCCGTGGCGACGGTGAGCCCGAGGTCGATGCCGTCCTCCCAGCCGAACGAGCGGAAGCTCTCGGACATCCCGCCCACGGTGCCGTGGCCGCCCTGGAACCCGATCTCGAGCAGGTTGCCGAAGGCCGGCGGCACGCCGAAGAGCGGGACGAGCAGGAAGCCCGCCAGCCCGAGCCCGATGACGTACTGCCCCCAGGCGAGCAGCTGCCCGAAGCACAGCTGCGGGAACGCGATGCGGACGACCGTCCCGAGCCGCGGCGTGGCGACGCCGAGGAAGAGCGTGGCGAAGATGACGTTGATGAGGAAGCCCGGGAACTTCTGCGCGGCGGCGATCCACTCCGGCGGGATGTGCTCGCGGAAGAGGCTGACGGCGGCGAGGCCGACGAGTCCGCCGATGACGGAGCTCGGGAGGTAGAGCCGCTGCAGGAACCGGAAGCGAAGGCGAAGCAGCTTCCCGCAGACGAGCAGGAGCGAGAGGACGGCGAAGACGGAAACGGCGAGCATGGCGCTATGACGATCGGTCGCTTGTGGGTTGGAAGAGTTCGAAGGAACGGATTTTTCCGAAGGACACGGGGATTGTCAAGGAAAATCGGGGATTCGGCATGCGGACTCCACGCGGAAGGCCGTCTCAGTTGCCGGAGGTGGAGTAGGTCCTGAGGCCGAGGAGGATGTCCGAGACGCCGGTGGAGTCGGGCTTGCCGTCGCGGTCGGCGTCGGCGCCGGAGATGAAGGCGGCGAGCGCCGCCTCGCGGTCGGCGGAGAGCGAGGAGGCCGGGATGATCAGGAGCCACCGGGTGTTCCACGCCGATCGGCCGACGAGGCGCGTGCAGTCGAGCGAGTCGTCGGAGGGGTCCTTGCCCGCCTCGTCGTAGTAGGCGCGGAAGCTCGGGTGCCTGCGGATGCGCGCGCCGAGGTCGTTGCCGCCCGTGGCGCCGTCGAAGAGCGGGGTCCAGTCCGGGTCGTCGAGCTGCGTGGATCCGATGGCGTAGGGCGCGGGGACGGTCTGGTCCACGACTTTCCACGAGAGGACGGTCTCCGGATCGCCGACGGCGCGCATGCGGTCCTCGCCCACGGGGACGAGGTAGACGGTCGGGGTGCGGGAGAGGTTCTCGTCGTCGTAGCCCTTGAAGTGGACGCCGGCCGCGGAGACGTGCGTGGCGAACCAGGTCGGGTCGAGCGAGGCGTCGCCGCCCGCAAGTTCGTTGCCGAAGAAGTTGTAGCCCTGCGCGATGACGGACGGGAACGGGATGACGAGTCCCGGCTCCTTCTCGGCCGTGGCGCCGGCGAGCGGCTGGCAGTAGTGCGTGAACTCGGGCAGCTCGTTGAGGTCCTCGACGAAGCACTTGCGGAGCGCGGTCTTCCAGGCCTTGTCGCCCTTTTCGTCGTCGTAGATGCGGAAGAGGTCGTGGCGCAGGGAGAACCAGGTGGCGTAGGGCTGCGGGTTGTTGATGCCGAGCCGCGGCTTGAGGACGAGCCAGTTCTCGTCCATCTCGGCGAGGATGGCGGCGAGGCCGCCGTCGCCCTTCGCGGCGTCGGAGGCGACGAGCGGGTTGCCGTCGTCGTCGAACTCGCCGATCGTGCGCGCGCCGACGATGCGGGCGAGGAAGGCGTCGCCGCTCCGGCGGTCGGAGGAGAGCAGGCCGGTCTCGTAGTCGTAGGCCTGCGCGGCGAGGTAGGCGTAGCGCTGCGCGAGCTCGAACTGCGCGTCGTAGCGCGAGAGGGCGTTGTTGCGCGCGAGGCGGAAGAACATGTCGTTGTAGCGCGTCTTCGTGAGGACGTCGACGGCCTGCTGGCGGGCGAGCGTGCGCTCGTCGATGATGCGCTCGGCCTCGGCGACGACGGTCTCGACGGCGCACTCGGCGGCGAGGAGCTCGACATAGGCGTCGCGGCATTCGCGGGCGGCGGAGAACACCTCGCCGGCGGCGTCGTAGACGCTGTCGTAGTAGCCGTCGTAGGTGGCCATCTGGTCGATCAGGAGGTCGATGAGCTCCTCGGCGACGTCGAAACCGACCTGGACGGCGTCGGTGACGACGAGGGAGTCCTTGGCCGCGAGGAGCTGGATCCGCAGCGTGCCGGCGCCCGCGCTGTAGGCCGGCCAGGAGGCGCCCGCCGCGATGGCCTGCGGGTCGATGTTGACGGTCATGCCGGCGCCCGAAACCTTCGGAATCGACTTCAGGACGCCATCCTGAATCGCCTGGGTTGTGTTGAGAAGGACCTCCAGGGCGTTGATGGCGACCTTGGTGGCGGCCTCCTCGACGGCCGCGAACTGCTCGTAGGCGAACTTGGCCTCCTGGGCGGTCTTCTGGAGCTCGTAGAAGACGGCGTCGCGGCGGGCACGGCCGACCTGGAGTTCGAACTCCTGGTTGGCCCTCTCCCAGTCGGCGAGCCGGCTCTTGAAGCCGCGGTAGGCAATGAGCAGCTCGCCCATCTTGTCCTGGATCTGGCCGCAGGCCCGCCGTTTGCCGGTGACGGCCGCGGGCTTGAGGATGATGCCGGTCGCGGACTTTTCGTAGACGAAGGTGTCGAAGTCCACGGTCTTGCCGAAATTGGGCAGGAGGACGGCGAGATGGTCGCGGAACTTGGCGGTGTCGCGGATGTAAAGGTTGGTGGTGACGGACTTCACGTCCTCGTCGGCCCGGAGGCCGAACTGCCACGGCTCCATCCAGGCGTAGTGCAGCAGGTCCGGCCCGTCGTAGCCCTGCGGGTAGGTGCCGCCGGGGCCGATGTCGCCTTCGTAGGGGTAGCCGAAGTATTCGATCAGGCGGTTCTTCGTCTCGAGCTCCATCGTCTCGAGCTGGTTCTCGCGCGAGAACTGCGACTCCGCGAGCATCCGCACGCGCGAGCCGTAGAACTGCGCCTTGTCGAGGGCGCGGCGGGCGTTTTCGAGCGCGGTGCCGGCGCGTTCGCGAATCTGCTCGTAGTGGGTCATCGTGTCGTCGCCGGGGTTGATCGGCGAGAGGTCGAAGGGAATCGCGCCGGCGGCGAGGCCGAGCGGCGTGAGGCCGGCGTCCATGCGGTCCGTGCGTTTCTGGATGTCGGGGATGAGCGCGGCGAGGGAGGCGAGCTCGGGGACGGTGGAGCGGTCGATGCGGGCGAGGCCCTCGTCCTCGAAGGCGATGTCGACGCCGCTTTCGGAGGCCTCGGCCCAGGAGCCGCCGATGACGTCCCAGAAGTCCCCGGTCTTTTCGTCGGCAAGCTGCGTGACGGCGCCCGTGTCGGAAAACGCGCGCAGGTAGAGGGAGAGGCCGTCGGAGAGGGGCGAGACGTATTCGCGTTTGGCGACGAGCTGCGCGTCGGTGCGGCAGACGCCGTTCCAGAGGCGGACCTCGACGATTTCGCCAATGTAGTCGCCGCCGAGGAAGACGAGCTGCGGCGAGGCGGAGAAGTCGACGTCGGCGGAGGCGGTCCATTTCTGCGTCAGCGTGCCGTCGGGCGCGAAGAGGGAGACGGTCGGGCGGCCGCCGTCGCACCGCACGGCGACGAGGGTGTTGTCGCCGGAGGGAACGGTGCCGACGCGGTATTCCGCCTCGGCGAGGTCGCCGTGTTCGAGGCGGTCGTCCTCCATCGCGAAGACGTGCGGGCGGAACGCGCCGGTCGCGTCGTCGGTGTTGGAGGGGGAGAGCCTCCACCCCTCCCACGCGGGCGGCGCGGGCGGCGCGTCTTCGCCGGCGGCGGCGAGAATCGACTGCACGTCGTAGGCCTCGGGCAGCGCGTTCGGGGCACGGAGCGGGTTCAACTGCCCGATCTCGCGCTCGCTGAAGTCGCCGTAGAAGACGCAGCTCAGGACCTTCGTCCCGTTCGTGACGGCGAGATGGCGGGTCCCGGTGTACGGGATCGCCTCGTCCTCGGGGATGAACGTGTACTGGTAGACGGTGTTGGTGACGGGGATGCGCTGGGCGACGAGGGTCAAAAACCAGAGTTCGTTCCCCTCGCGAAGCGTGAGCGCGAAGGCGCCGTCGTCGCCGAGGACGGTGACGAGGCCGGCCTCGTCCTCGCCCGGCGCGATGGGCGACTCGTCCGGGACGATTTGCAGCTCGCACGTCCAGGTGCCGCCGTCGGCGAAGGCCGGGAAGGCTTCGTCCTCGTTCTCGCGGTTGAGCATTACATAAGAATCGGCGCCGAAACGGTAGCGCCAGTAGCGGCCGGTCTCGGGCGCGGGGGCCAGAAGCGCGTTGGCGACGGCCCAGTTGGCGAGCGCGCCGAAGCCGCCGCGCGAGGCCCACTCGCCATAGCCGAAGGCGCGCGTGGGGTCGTCGTCGAGGTAGCCGGCGGAAGAGGCGCCGCCGTTGTCGCGGTAGGCCTTGCGCGCGGTGCGGTCGACGACGGCGGAGGCGACCTTCGCCACGTCGTAGGCGGCCTTGGCGAACTTGGCCTCGTCGTAGTAGTCGACGTTGAGGACGGCGTCCGCGACGACCATCTCGCCCATCGCGGGCGCGCCCCAGGTGAAGTGGGGGTTGCGCAGAAGGCGATAGTAGCCGGAGAGGGCGCTGAGGTAGTGGCCGTAGGCGTCGCCGTGGCCCTGCGGATAGAGGTCGGCGGCGTCCTTCTCGTCGAGGACGGACTCGTCGTTGCGCCCGGAGATGTCGTAGTTGACCATGTAGGCGACCTCGCCGCCGACGGGGCTCTTGGAGAGGTTCCACGGGAGGCGGTTGAAGTAGGGCGAGACGTGCGTCGAGGGCGCGTTGTCGCCGGTGCGGCCGCGCAGGAGCGCGAGTTCCTCGTCGAGGAGCGTCGGCACCTGGTTGTCGAAGCAGAAGAGCGTCGAGGAGAGCGCGCCGTAGTCCAGCTCGAAGCCGGTCATCTCGGTGTTGTCGAAGTTGGCGCCGAAGCCGATCGTGGGGTTGAGGGCGTCGACGTAGGCTTCGTCGCCGAGGACGGTGTAGAGGTCCGCGAGGCGCGCGACGGCGAGCTGCAGCTGCTTGTTCGCGTCGGCGTCGTCGAGGCCGAGCGCGAGCGACATCGACTCGGCCTTGGAGAGGATCGTCTCGTAGAGCTGGATGAGGCCGACGGAGGCGAGGTTGTCCTGGCTCAGGGCGACGTCGCCCTCGTAGGGCCTGCCGGCCTGGACGATCATCGAGACGGGCGTCTCGGCCTCGTTCTCGACGAGGTCGCGCATGCGCTGCGAGAAGGGCGTGACGTTGTTGAGGACGCGCTGCACCCAGCCCTCGGCGAGGGCCGGCGGGTCGGTCCAGGCGCTCCAGGCGTCGCCCATCGCGGCGTAGGCGGGCGAGCTGGCGTCCTTCGCGCGGTAGCGCACGGCATAGTAGGTGTTGACCATGTTGGCGAGCGTGTCGCCCTGGCCGCCGATCACGAAGCGCGTGAGGCCCTCGGTCGGCTCGAACTTCTGGGAGTATTCGCCGTCGAAGTCCGTCGGGACGGAGCCGTCCGCGTGCGGGCGGCACTTGCGCCACTCGAACTCGTACTCCCCGGGCTTTCCGGCGAACGCCTCGGCGTAGATCACGGAAAGCTGCTGCGAGAGGAGGTTGAGCGGGTCCTCGCGCGTGACGACGCGGCCGACGTAGTACTTCGGGACGACCTTGACGACGTGCATCGAGATCGGATCGCCCTCGGCGACGTTCATGAGCGCGTTGGTGGCGTCGTTCTGGATGAGGGTGACATAGTTCGTGGCGCCCATCGAGAAGAGCGCGTAGTGGTCGCGCGGCTCGTAGGCGACGCGGTCCTCGGAGCCGGAGACCGCGACGTGCGGGCTCGGAAGGACGGGCTCCGTGGCGAGCCTGTCGATCGCCGCTTTCCAAGCCGTCTTGCCGGCGGGGGTGGCGACGTCGTCGAGCAGGTCGCGCAGGACCTTGCGCTCGCCGTCGGAGAGGACGTTCACGTGCAGGAGCGAGACGCCCGCGGGGTTGTCCTCCATCTCGCCCTCGAGCTTGAGGCAGCGCCCGACGTCGGCGGTGGTGTCGAGATAGAAGCGCTTGGAGAGATTGGGCGGGAGGCCGTCGAACGTCCAGCGGCCCTTGCGCAGCGTGGCGTTGCCGCCGGCGCCCTGCTTGATGCCGAGGCCGGCGACGGCGTCGGCGACGGTCGGGAAGGTCGCCTTGTCGAAGCCGGCCGTCTGCGCGACGGTGGGATCGAAGAGGACGGCGGTGGCGTCGCGCTCGGCGTCGGTCGCGGGCCAGACGACGGCGGCGGACTTTGCGTTCCAGACCTCGGGGAGGCCCGAGGCGGCGACGGTGAGGGTGCGGCCGATCTCCATCTCGGGAACGACGTCCGGCCATGCGACGCGCCAGGTCCATGCGGCGGGCTCGCCGGCCAGCGGGTCGGAAGTGGGGTCGCCGCCGAGGAGCGAGAGCCACGGCACCGCGGTTCCGACGGCGGGCCACTTGTCGGCGGGGAGCGACGGGAAGGCGAAGCCCTGCTGCATGCGATAGTACATGCGCATCGTCGAGATGCCGGCGGCGCGCGCCCAGAGCTGCTTCTTGCGGTCGCGGAAGACGGGCGAGGTCGCGACCGGCTCGTCCCACTTGTCCTCCTCGCACCACGGGTCGTCGAGCATGTCGATCGGGTGCGGGCCGGGGAAGGCCTTGCCCGCGACGCAGTCTGCAGCGAGTTCGGGGTAGAGCAGGTTGGTGGCCGCGACGTCGAACCACTGCATCGCCTTGCGGCCGTCCTTCACGTATTGGACGAGGACGCCGGGGGCGGAGGACTCCGTCGTGTTAAGGTCGGAGCGAAGCGCCCACGCGACGTGGCCGCCCGCGCCGGGCAGGACGAGCGCGTGCTCCTCGTTGGGGTTGTAGCCTGTCTTTGACGGGTCGTTCTGCGCGTAGACCGTCGGCGTCGTGTCGCCGTCGGCGGCGATGACGCCCGTGCCGATCGCGGGCGGGCCGTTTTCCTCCAGAAGGCATCCGGTCGCGGTGCAGACGGTGCCGAGGACCTTCTCCGTGAAGCGGCGCCGGTCGGTGCCCGTGACGCGGAGGTCCGTGCCCCCGACGAACGAGAAGCACCCCGTGAGGTGGTTCGCGGGGCCGGTGTGGTCGCGGAGCAGCGCGACGATGACGTCGCCATCGTTGAGGGGGTGGTTCCAGAAGAGGACTTCGCCGAGATCCATGCCGGCGCGCGCGGGGCGGGAGGCGCCGCCGATGTCCGTCCGGCCGAGCGCGCCGGAAACGGCGCCTTCGAGGAGTCCGGGGGCGGCGAGACCCTGGGCGTCGGTCGGCAGTCCGTCGACGAAGAGCGAAAGGCCGCCCCCCGGGGCGATGACGGCCGCGACGTGGTGCCAGTCGTCGGGATCGTTGTCGATCGGGATGATTTGCTCGTTGGAAGCACCGCCCGAGGCGCCGCACACGGCGTGGAGGCGGAGTCCCTCCTTCCTCCGTTCCAGATCGAGCAGGAGGTAGGCGGAGCCGTCCTCGGAGGCGATGGCGACGGTCGATCCGGTCCCTTCGGAGACCTCCTCGGCCTTCGCCCAGAACATCACCGCGCCGCCGTCGGCCGCGAAGTACTGGCGCGCGGGGAGCGCGGCGGTGGCGTCGGCCGAGGCGAGGTGGAGCGCGGCGTTGTGCGAGAAGATCGAATCGGAGGCGGAGCCGAGCTGCGAGGCGAGGACGATCTGCGGCGTCTCGCCCTCGCGCGGCCAGCGCACCGAGTAGACCTGCGGGAGGGTCGGGATTTCGAGCGCCTTGGGCATCGCCTCCTGCTGGACGGAGGAGTTCCACCAGACCTCGAGGGTGCCGGGGCGGACGCCGTAGACGACCGAGGCGTAGGTGTTGGTGTCGGTCGAGGAGGCGTCCGGCGTCTCGGCGGCGGCGGTGTCGGGCTTGGCGGCCGCGTAGATCCCCGGGTTCCAGACCGGGTCGGAGGCGGCCTCGTAGATGAAGCCGGGGCTGTCGGGGTCGCAGGACGGGGAGAAGCCGGGCGCAAGGCCGGCGACCGAGCCGCCGCGCAGCCGCAGTTCGGCGCCGACGCGGATGTCCTGCGGCAGCAGCGTGAAGAAGGAGGCGTTGGAGCGCAGGACCGAGCGGACCGGAACGAACCAGACGTTGTCGTCCCCGTCGAGCCGCAGCATCGACCAGCCCTCGCCCGTCGTGCGGAAGGTCCCGTCCGTCCCGACAGCGCGGGCGTGGCCCTCCGGCTCCTGGTACTTCATCAGCGTGGCGGTGTATTCCGAGGGAACGTAGACCGGGCGGCCGGCATCGTCCGCGACGTCGCCGCGGACGAAGACCGTGGTGTCCTTCGGCCAGTCGCAGGCGTACTGGTCGAGCTCGAAGGGCCACTGCACCTGCATCTCGTCCGTCTCCATCCAGTAGACCTCCATGTTCCAGGGGTCTTCGACGGTGGGCCGCAGCGGATAGACGTTGCCGTGCTTGGGGCTGTAGGAGTGCTGCCCCTGGTGCTGGTAGTAGTAGTCGCCGCGGTTGTCGGTCGGCTGGACGACGGTCGGGCGGGCGCGTAGTCCCTCGGTGCCGTAGCCGCGGCCGTCGGGGCGGAGCGCGCGGCCGATCTCGCCCTCCATGCGGTTCACGGCGGGGCGGCAGATTTCGACGATCTGCACGTGCAGGATGCGCTCGTAGAGGCCGGTGTCGTAGTAGGCCATGACGACCTGCCCCTGCAGCTGGCCGTAGGCGTAAAGCATCTTGGTGGAGGGGTCGAGGGTGAGGCCGGAGACGACGCGATTGGTGAGCACCTGCTCGATGCCGGCGGCGGTGTTGGTGTACACGCCGTAGACGGGCTTCAGCAGCTCGTCGGGGCCGAAGAACTTCACGAACTTCCCCGAGAGGTCGATGGCCGGGGCGTTGAAGGGGTAGTCCGTCCAGTAGATGCGGCGCGGTCGGCCGGAGCAGGCGGCCGAGACCACGTAGGTCATCGGGAGCTCCGCGCCGCCGGAGAGGATCCAGGTGAAGACGCGGGTGCCGCCGAGCGTGACGAAAAGGCGGCGGTCGGCGGGGTCGAAGAGGAAGCCCTCGGGGCTGTCGGCGACGAAGCGGTCGTAGGTCGCGGCCCAGTCGACGTCCTGCGGCGGCTCGACGACGTCGCCGAGGTAGTATTCGGGCTTGGTGCGCTCGATGGGGAAGCCGGCCTCGGAGGCGGCGAGCATCGCCTGGTCGGCGCCGGCGACCTCCCGCGCGGAGAGCGCGGCCGCGCCCCCGCCCGGCGCGACGATCGACATCGCGGGGTAGTTGGGGTTGGC
>CAMOEO010000017.1 GCA_946612175.1 uncultured Verrucomicrobiota bacterium | reverse complement strand
GAGGTGAAGCGGTAGAGCTGGCCCATCTTGCGGCCGACCGCGACGCGCTCCGGGCGCATGAACGTGCCGGCGCTCGCGGTGTCGCCGCTGGAGAACTTGGCGCTCTCGTTGTAGTCGAGCTTGACGATCGCGCGGTCGGAGAAGTGCTTGAAGATGGGCGAGAAGGTGTGGAAGTCCTCTTTGGGGCCGACGTTCATCACCGCATCGCGGATCTCGGTGAACAGCTCCGTTTTGGCCTCCTGGAGGATCGCCTTGTTCTTCGGGTCGGACACGGCGCCGTCGAGCCGCTGCAGGTCCTGCGGCGCGAAGTAGTTCTGGAGCGCCTTCGCGAGGTCGGCGAACGGGTGGTTCTTCATGCGATCCGGCTGTAGCGCCAGCCGCACCGCCTCCTCCAGCACGAACTCCGCCGCCGCGGCCATCCCGGCCGGATGCGCCCGGCCCGCGAGCATGATCTGCTCGCGCAGGCCCTTGCCCTCGCATCGGGCCGCCAGGTCGGGATTCTTCGCCTTGAGCTCGTCCAGCGCCTTCCGGCTCTCCGGGGAGTTGATGTCGGCCATGAAGCCGTTCGTGTCGTCCTTGGACCAGTCGTTGCGGAAGATGAAGCCCGGCTCGACGCCGTTGGTCTTGAGCTTGTCGAGAAGCACCGGGTTCGTGTCCGAGCGGTTCACGCGCATGCCGGAGCCGAGCACCCCCTTCTTGATCCGGTCCTCGACGGACGTTTCCTTGTTGTCGAAGACTTTCTTGAGGTTGCGCAGGCCGGTGGGCTGGCGGGCCCCGGCCTCCTGCTCGACCTTCTTGCGGCCGTCGAGCGTGATGTCCTCGCCCCGTTCGCCCGTGCGATGGTCGTGGATCGCGTCGTTGAGGCGTTTCACCGCCAGATGGGAGATGTCCGCCTGCGACTTGCAGGCCTTCGGGTCGACGCCCTTGAACGGCTCGCTCGCGATGGCGGTGCGGATCTTCTGGCGCAGCTCGGGCGAGAGCGAGCGGAACTTGGGGTTCGTGTCGAGCTGGCGGTTCAGTTCGCCGACGAAGCGCATCTGCTTCACGGAGTCGAGCCGCGAGAGCGCGGCCTTCACGTCGCAGGCGCGCAGGGACTTGTGCATCTGGCTGCGCGCGCCGAGGACCGTGTCGAACGCGTGCGTGCCGAAGACGCCGTATTCCTTCTCCAGCGCGGCCTTGAACGCGGCCATCGTGGCGTCGTTGGCCTTCTTCCCGGCGGAGAAGACGTAGGCGCCGAGGCGGGCGGTGGCGTTCGCCCCCTTGCCGTGGATTTCGATGTCGCGGCTCGTGATGACCGCGTTGTTGGCGACGGAGCGGAAGGTGTCGAGATTGACGGGGGGCATGGCGATGTCCTTTCTGGTGTCCTTTCGAGAAGGGTACACGCGGGGAAGGAAAAGGTTACGGGGCGCGGCTTGTCGGCCTCATGTCCGGCATTCTAGCACAACGTCCCCCGTCGTGGAAACTGCGCGTTGCGTTCCCCCGAACCCGGCCCGCGCGGCGCGGATTTTAGCTCTTGCCAGCCGCCCGCGCCTTCGCGTATAATCCGCCCCACTCCGCCACCTTGACGACCCTTCGGGGCCACCGGGGCGGCGGATGTGATGGAAGCCTAGGCAGAGACACGTCGAGGGGGACCGCCGCTTTTCGCCCGTACGGCTTCTCCCCGCAACACCAACCAAAACCGGGCGGGAGAATATTCCATGAACGAAAAACGAAAAGTCATCGGCATTGACTTCGGCAGCACCCAGAGTTCCATCGCCATCATGGAAATCGGGTCGAATATCCAGCCCGGACTCCTCAACGTCGGCGGAGGCCGGAACGGCCAAACCATGCCGACGATCCTCGCCCTCGACAAGAACGATGATACGCTCCGCGCCGCGGGCAACGATGTCCGCCAACGCTACAAGGAGGTTGCGGATTCCAGTTGCAAGCTCGTTTCCGACTTCAAACGTTACCTCGGTAGCGCACCAGATTCGTCCGATTCGCCGGAAGTTGCGGAAAAACGCCGCGACGCAGAAAAATATGCAAAGGTATTCCTCCGTGAAATGGCAAAAATCGTCGAAAAGAGGCTTGGTTTCAAGCGTGAAGAACTCTCCCCCGACGATTTCGCGACCTGCGTGGCATATCCTGCTTCGTGGTCCGACGATCAAGTCCGCCTTCTCAAGAAACTCGTGAAGGAAGCCGGCTTCCCGGTCGACCCCGACCGCGGCGTCTATTCGCTTCCCGAACCGGTCGCCGCCGTCCACGCCCTTCGGATGGGCGACGGACTCGGGTTCCGCTTTGGCGAGAAGCCCGAGCATTTCATGGTGATCGACTTCGGCGGCGGAACGCTGGACGTCTGCGTAATCCAGACGGACATCCTCGGACGCGCGCCGAAGATCGTGTCCACGGCCGGCGATCCCGAACTTGGCGGCAGGGAGTTCGATGACATGATCGAACGGATTTTCTTCCGCAACAACGGTGATCGCATCCCCAAGGACTCCCTTTCCCCGAGCGAACGGTTCGAGCTGAGGGACCGCATCAAAGAGGCCAAGGAAGCGGCGTCCGACCATTTCTCAAAGGGCGAGGACCACACACATTCCTTCCAGCTCCCCTCCGGCCAGTTTGAGCTCCATCTCTACCGCAACGAGTTCGCGAACATGGTCAAGGATGCCGGCATTCTCGACAAGATACGCGCCTGCATCCACGACGCGCTCGACCAGGCCGGTATCGAAACGGACCAGATCACGAAGGTCGTCCTCACGGGCGGTTCGTCCCGCTGGTTTTTCCTTCGGGAAATCGTCGCAAAGGAATTTGCTCTCGGCGGCGAACGCATCTTTCTCACGGAGACGCCCTTCACGGACGTCGCGACCGGATGTGCCGTCTCGATCGGCCTCTCCGACCAGGCCCCGAAGAAGGACGGCATCTGGGTCAGGTTCCGCCTTTCGGAAAAAGAGCCGTGGTCCGAGGCGAAGTGCCTGCTCGCCCCCGGCCGCAACGACTCCCGCGAAAAGACCGGAGTCCAGTACCTTTGCACGATTCCGAAGACCAGATATCTGCATTCCTGGCGCATCCACCTCTCCTGGTGGCACGGGTTCGAAAAGGACGCGCTGGAGCAAATCGGATCCGAGGCCGTGATCGATGCATTCACGCGTTCGAACATCCCGTTCGCTTCGCGTCTTCGCAACATGAACGCCGCGCTCCACGGCCGGCCGACAGACCGGCTCGACGACGAATACAAGGTCTATCTTCAGTATCAGGAGGATGCAGCCGGCGTCTGCACCTACCGCTTCGAGATCGCCGATCATGCGGCATCCGTCTACGATGCCGGGATTCGGACGAAGGGGGAAGAAGCGGTGAAGGAATTGCCGAAAGGTTTCCGTCGTGTCGACGTGGTCATGCCCGGGTTCCGCAGTTACCAGGGCCTTTTGGGAATGAAAGGGCGAAAACTTGAGAAATGGACTCCCGCCACGCCGCGCAAAGGCGCACAAAAAAACGAATCGGAGCCGACATCCGAATCCCGCCGCCGGTTCCGCCTCCCGTGGAAGAAGAAGTAAGGAGTCCTCGCCATGACCGACGCCGCCGTCAAGAATCTGAAGGCCCTCGAAAAGGCCCGGGCCGACATTGCCGCCAAGTGCCATCCGGCATTCGACGAACTGCTCCTCTATTCGCTGGAGCGCCGACACCTCGACCTCCCTGAATATTCGGACGTGCTTCTCTCAAACCCCGAGCGCGAGAGCGCTCCGGCGCTAAAGGACCATCTCCAGCAGAATGTCCGGCTTTTCAAGCTCGATGAAATCGCTTTCGACTCGGACGAAAAGCTCCACCTCCCCGGTGTGGAGAGCGCTCTCGCGTCGATGCGGAGCCAGGGCCATTCGCTTCTTTTCGTCGTACAGGGCGATTCGACACGGACGTGCGTTTACATGGGCATCTGCAAGATTGCACCGGACGCTCCTGACACCGCTTCCGTCCTTGATGGCTACGAGGCGGTCTGGAAAGCGAATTTTCCGGGCAGCCGGATGGACAACCTCTCCACGAGCGAGGCATCGGACGTTTCCTACGAAATCGGCAAATGCACCGAGTTTGGCGTCCTCACAGGCATTCCATCGCTCAAACGGGAGGAGGACTCGCAGCTTTTCGTGCAGGGGTTGGAGCGGCTCATCCGCGCGATGCGCGGCAAGACATACTGCTGGGTCAGCATCGCCGATCCGATTCCGCAGGACGCCGTCCGCGACGCCATCGCAGCCTGTCAGCAGCTCGAATCAGACATCCACCATCTCGTCAAGACCGACCTTTCCAAGGCCACGTCCAACGGCAAGACGGTGATGTTCGGATTGTTCGGATTGTTGGGACAAGGAGAAAACAAGGGAACAACCGAAACACAATCAATGACAAATACGGAAGGGAAGACTACTACGGTCGGAACTTCTGCTTCGCATTCGACGGGGCATTCCGAATCCCATTCGGATTCGGAGGGAACAAACAAAGGATTCGGCTTTCTCTACACATACACGAAGTCGAAGAACCACACGGATGGCACTACGGATTCTTCTACTGACACAACAGGAACGTCATCGTCTGAAAGCATACTGATGAACGTAGCCCGCGGATTTGCATCAGCAGCAACGCAATCCGTTTCTTCGCAGCTTGCCGGAGGAGGCTTTTCGTCCTTCGGCCTCACATGGACGAAGACGACGACGGTTGGACAGGAACTTTTGAACCGCAAGGCGGAATACATCGAGGAGGTATTGCAAGCCTACGAGAAACGGCTTCAAGAGGGGACGGCTCTCGGGATGTGGAATCTCGGCCACTACTTCTGCGCGGCCAATTCCGACACCTACCGGCAGGGCATCGGCGTCGTGAACTCGCTTTTCGCGGGGATGGACAGCACCTACGAGCCGCCGCGCGCCATCAAGGTTCCGACGGACTTTCGCGATACGCTCCGCCGCTTCCAGAACGTCTATCTGCGCTTTGCCGACCATCCTGTTTCCCACGAGGATGTCCGAGCTGGGAGAGTAACATTCAAGGATCATCCGCTTGGATTCCTTTTCAATGGTCCTGCGACGCCTGTCAATACGCGCGAACTCGCCATCGCGACGCCCGTCGCCACGCAGGACGTGGAGGGCGTCAGTGTCTCGCGCCGCCCTGCCTTCGGCATCAACCTCGCAAGTGAATTCGGGCCGGCCACAAAGACGCTCACGCTTGGTGACATTCTCGATAAGGGGAACCCTACAAGCCAAAAATACCGTGTCTCGCTACCCAACCTCACGAAACATCTCGCCGTGTTCGGCCTCACGGGCTCCGGTAAGACGAACACAGTCCACCATCTCCTAAAACAGCTCTGGAAGAACGAGCGGATTCCGTTCCTTGTCATCGAGCCAGCCAAGGCGGAATACCGCGCGCTTGCGACGATGGACGAGTTCCGGGACGACCTCCTCGTGATTTCCGCCGGCATCGACCGCACGGCGGCGTGCCCGCTCCGGCTCAACCCGTTCGACTTCGAGCCGGGAGCGGACACGGATGCGAACCGAGTCCATGTCCTCACACACATCGACCGGCTCAAGGCGACGTTCAACGCCTCGTTCCCGATGTATGCCTCGATGCCCTACATCCTCGAAGAGGCGATTCTCGAAGTCTACCGCGAGCGCGGCTGGGACCTCGGGCGTTCGGAAAACCGTTTCGTCGACGTCTACCGCGAAGACTTCCGAGACTATCTCCCGACGCTCCGCGACCTCTACTGGAAAGTCACGGAAACGGTCCGCCGCAAGGGATACTTCCAGGAGCAGCAGATGAACATCGAGGCCGCGCTCAAGGCGCGTCTTTCCAGTCTGCTCGTCGGGGCGAAGGGAACGATGCTCGACACGCCGCGCTCGCTCCCCGCCAAGGACCTCTTCGAGCGCCCCGTCGTGGTCGAACTGGAAAACCTCGGCGACGACGACGAGAAGGCGTTCCTGATGGGCCTCCTCGTTTCCCGCCTCTACGAATGGCGCAAGGCGACCTTCAAGAACGACGCGACGAATCCCCTCAAGCACGTTCTCGTCGTCGAAGAGGCACACCGGCTCCTCGCGAACATCCCCGACACCTCGGCGAACCAAGAGCTCGGCAACCCGCGCGGCAAGGCCGTCTCGGCGTTCGTCGACATGCTCTCCGAAGTCCGCTCCTACGGCGAAGGTGTCGTGGTCGTGGACCAGCTGCCATCACGCGTGAGTCCGAACATCGTCAAGGGAACCGGCGCGAAGATCGTCCACCGGCTCCTCGCGACGGACGACCGCGAAAGTGTCGGAGGCACGATGGGCCTCACGGACGAACAGATCGCCGACTTGAGCCTGCTTCGGACGGGCCAGTGCGTCGTGAGCCAGGACGGCGACCTCAAGGCGTTTCAGGTCCGCGTCCCGAAGTGCGAGGAACACGAAACGCGCGAAGGTGGCGAAATATCCGAAGCGACGCGGCTCTTCAAGGAAACACACGCCGCCTTCTTCGCCGCCCCCCCGGAGGGCGTCGACCTCGAGGACGCCATCTTCAAGGACTCGCTTCTCAAGGCGATGCTCGCCATCGGACTCGGGCAGGATGCGTCGACTCTGCGTAGTGTCCGTCCGGTCCGGCCCGTCGGCGACTGGCCCGACCGCGCCAAATGGCTCGCCGTCTACTGGAAGCAGATTTGCGCCGAACTGTGGAACGACCACGGCGGCGACTGGCGCGCGCTGATTGCCCTCCGTGCGGCAGGAGCGGAACTGCTGGCTGCGGATGTCGACAAAGGGGACGAAGCGGAGTCGACGGCGCTCAAGGGCTACCGCGCGGCATTCGCGTCTTTCTTCGCCGCTTCGCACCTCGCCGCCGAGTCCGTTTCCGGTTCGCCCGCCGGCATCGCCTTCGCCCCCCTGCTTTCGGACGAACGGAAAGGCGCCAAGCCGCTCATGCAAACGCTGTCCCGCCAATACGACCTCGGAAAGGGCGCAGTCGACGCCCATGCCCGGCTCGCCGCAGCCATCCGCCGCGTCCTGCCGATGCTGGAGCCGCGCGGCATGCGGTTCTCGCCGAACGTTCGCGATGCACTCGTGCGCGAGATCGTCTGCCGCATCGACCCGGCGCGGACGGAAGCCGTCCTCGAATCTTTCCGGAAAGGAGATCGCTAGACATGGCCATCGAAGCCGTAGCGGCCATCGCCGCCAAGGAAGTCGCCGTCCAGGCCGCGCGCGAAGCGGCCATGCAGGCCGCTCGCGAAATTGCCCAGAAGATGGCTGCCGAAACCGGAGCCCAAGGCGCCGGAAACGAGCTGCAGACCGCCATGATGGAACGCCAGACCATGCAGGAGGGCTTTCGCGTCGGCGAAATGCCCGAGACCAAGGGCGAAGGGCGGGAACTGCTCAAGCAGAAAGAAGCCGATGCCGCCGACGAATTACGCGGCAAGCTCGACGCCGACGAAACACGCCCCGAAGCGGAGAACGCCGCCGAAACCGAATCGTCCGAAGTCCAGAATCCCGCAGAATCGGAAGTTCCGGAAGCGGATGCGGCGCAGGAAGCCGCGGAAACGCAGGAAGCGGTCGAAACGGCGGAAACCGCCGACGCGCAAGAGGGTGCGGAAACGGCGGAGCAAGTGGAAGGTCAAGAAGCCCTTCGTGATGTAATCAAGGAAGAAACCGGATGGTCCGACGAAATCGTGGACAGCATCCGGAACGAAGGCGAGTACGGCGTTTACAAGAATGCCGATTTGAAGGAAGGGACGGTCAACGGGAAGCAATGTCTTCAGCGTGAAATCGATCCTTCGTTCAAGGACGACTTCGGGAGAACGAACATGGAGCGCATGCAAAACGGCCTGTCCCCATACGATGCAAAATCCGGAGAGAAGCTGGAATTGCACCACATGGGCCAGAAGGCCGATTCTCCCTTCGCCGAACTTCGGGAAAATATCGACCACGGAGATGGCAACCACCACGTCCTGCACGAATTCAAGACGGAAAGCTGGCGTCACGAACCAGGAAGCGAACAAGCTTACGCCTCGCAACGAACCGAATACTGGAAAACTCGCGCCCAACAACTAGCCGCATAAGGAGAGCCCATGAAATCGTTTTCAAAAACCATTGCGAAAGAAATTCCCGTCGCGCTCAAAGTCCTCGACGCTCCAGCTCAGGAGACCTTGAAAAACGCGGCCGTCGTCCTTGGAATGACTTTTGGTCCGGAAATGGCAGAATACCTTTCCGACTACGGAGCCATCGCGTTTGGTTCCGTCGAATTCAACGGACTTACGGAAACGAAAAAGAATAATTCCTCTCTTGTCCGCAACACCGCATTTTTGCGTGAAGCATTCCCTGGAAAACTGAACAATCTGGCATTGTTGGAAGATCGTGGCGATGGCGACTTTGTCTTGTGCGATGGTTCCGACCACATCTGGTTCTTTACGCCGGAAAGATCTCTAGAGCTTGTCGATTCTGGAATGGACCTAATCGGCTACACGCTCCAACGACATAGAAGTCAACGATAGGATTGGCCTCTGAACTTGGCTGTCCAGAGGTCGGTCGCCGCCACCACTGCCATCTCCATAACCACGCAAATATCCCACCATGAAAACAAATCTTCTCCTCATTTCTCTCGCCATCTGCTTTGTTGTCTCACCAAACGCATTTGCCAGCCGCGACAAAGACGACACGAAATACACTGACGAACAAGTGGCAAAAGTCCAGAAACAAGTGTCTGGACATGAAGGACGAATCAAGGGACTTGAGACCTCTGTCAAGAAAGATTCTGATGAGCAGAACAAAAGAATTGCAGAACTGGAAAAGAAGGTCGAAGATCTGTCCGGAAAACTCGCAGAACTGAAAGAATGGGGCGAGGAAAAATGGAACACCGGCAAGCGCGAACTTGAAAAGGCCAACGCGAAAGCGAAAGACGGAAGCGAAAAGAGCAATCTGGCACTTTGGATACTCATTCCGGTCGTTGCCGTCGTTCTCGTCGTCCTCGGCTTCTTCTTCTGGCCGAGGAAACCCGTCTCGCCACCCTCGTCTGACGCTTCCACCCGTCCGAAGTGTCCCCGTTGCGGCTGGGAACACGATCCCGCCGACACCATCTGCAAGAACCCCACCTGCAAGACGCAGTTTTAAGAAGAAATAGCCGACTCATTTCTATGAAAACGAAGCTTTCCTTTTTGCTTTGCCTGCTGCCGTTTCTTGTGTTTGCGGATCCTCCTGCAAAACAGGATGCCCATCAGCGAATCACCGATTTGAAAAAGTTCACTATTCATCCGCTGGAAGAACAAATCAAACATTTTGAGAGGAAGGAGAAATGGCTTGATGAGGATTGCTTGCCAGTGATCAATCAACGGTTGAATGCGTTGGAAGAAAAGCTGGCGGCTTTCGAAACAAATACTGCGACCCGAGTGGGGCCAACCCCGGTCCAGCACGGCACTCATTCCTATTTGTGGGGAGCCATCGTGTTTTCGTTGTTGCTGGGAGTGGTAGGCTGTTTGCGCCATCCCGTGTCTGCTCGGAAGACCGGTTCTCCCGAACCCCCGGTCTCTGACAAACCGAAATGCCCGCGTTGCGGAAAGGAATACGATTTAGGAGAAACCATTTGTTCGAATCCTTCCTGCAGAACGCAATTCTGACAGACTTGATCGATTGTTTTCTTCATGATGCTGTCGCGCGGAAGAAGCTACGGGCGGCGGGGCTGGCGGAAGGAGGGGAAGACGGACCCGCGCATGGATGCGCGGGCGCAACGCGAACGCGACGAAACTCGCGCATGGATGCGCAGGAGCGAAAGACTCGCGCATGGATGCGCAGGAGCGAAAGACTCGCGCATGGATGCGCGAGCGCTAGCCGGCTTGCGGAGGGAGGCCGGGTTCGGGTAGAATCGGGGGCATGGAAGCGAACGCCACGGCCATCCCTCCGGGTTGGCACCTCGACGAGGAGTCGGGGTGCCTGGTTCGCGATACGATCCACCGCATGGGCCGGCGGTGCCGCAACTGGGACTACCATGGAACCGGATGCTATCTGGTCACGATGACGCTGCGGGATCGCTCGCGGCCGGCGCTGGGCGCGTGCTCGCGCATCGATGCGCGAGCGCGGTTCGTGCCCTCCGAGCTCGGCGCGCGGATCGAGGCGCATGCGCGGAGAATCCCCGAGTTTTCGCCCGAGATCGAGGTGCTGGGGCTCCAGCTCATGCCGGACCACCTGCATGCGGTGCTGCGGGTGCGGCGCCGCATGGCAAAGCCGCTGGGCGAACACTTGCGGGGCTTCAAGATCGGATGCACGAAGATCTACCGCGCCATGGAGGAGGTGCTCGCGCATGGATGCGCGAGCGCGACGGACTCGCGCATGGATGCGCGGGAGGACTCGCGCATGGATGCGCGAGCGCAACGCGGGCAAGGGCTGTTTGCAGACGGTTTCGTGGATACAATCCTCTTTGACGAGGCGGCGGTCGAACGGGGCCTTGCCTACATGGCGGACAATCCGCGGCGACTGCTGGAAAAGCGGGAGCATCCCGAATATTTCCACGTGGTGCGGAGGCTGGAGGTGCGGCCGCGGGAGGGGGAGGACTCGCGCATGGATGCGCGAGCGCAAGGGGATGCGCGAGCGCTATGGTTCGCCGCCCTGGGGAACCG
Organism: uncultured Verrucomicrobiota bacterium; assembly: GCA_946612175.1. Taxonomy (GTDB): domain Bacteria; phylum Verrucomicrobiota; class Kiritimatiellia; order RFP12; family UBA3636; genus UBA3636. Next base: position 8,373 of record CAMOEO010000017.1, on the reverse strand, counting down.
GGATCTGCTGAACGTACCGGAGCTTCTGCAGGTGCAATGCTCGCGGAGGGACTTCGCCTACGCGAGGGGGCCGGACGGCTCGCTCCGGAAGGAGGCGGCGCCGGCCGTCTGCACGCCGGGCTTCGAGGAAAAGAGCGCCGCGCTGCTCGCGGCGGCCGAGCACGGCGCGGTGCTGGTCTCGCCCTGCATTTCGCATGGCGAGAAGGAGATCGCCCGGAGGGCCCTCGCCGCCGGGGCGCGGCTCGTGGCGCTCGCAAACAAGGGCTTCGCCCCGCTGTTCAAGCCGCCGGGGCTGCTCTTCGACCGATGCGTCGAGGGGCGGCTCCTCCTGCTCGCCCCGGCCGGGTGGCCGTACATGCCGGGCGAGAAGCGGATGACGCGGGAGGACGCCTGCGTCCTCAACCGCATCGCGCAGCTGCTCTGCGGGCCGGGAGCCGCGGAAATCCAATACCGGGGACTCGTGCCGGGCGAGCTGGAGCGCCTCGTGGAGGCGGCGGGGCGGCAGTAGGGACCCGCGCATGGATGCGCGAGAGCGAGGGACTCGCGCATGGATGCGCGAGAGCGAGACACCCGCGCATGGATGCGCGGGCGCAAGGGCGCGGGCGCAAGGCGCGGGCGCTAGGGCTCGATGACGGAGGCGCCGCCGAGGAAGGGGCGGAGGACCTCCGGGATGACGACCGAGCCGTCGGCGCGCTGGAACTGCTCGACGATGGCGGGCAGGAGGCGCGAGGTGGCGAGGCCGGAGCCGTTGAGCGTGTGGAGGAACTCGGTCTTCTTCGTCGCCGCGCGGCGGAACTTCATGTTGCCGCGGCGCGCCTGGTAGTCCATCGCGTTGGAGACGGACGAGCACTCCTTGTAGACGCCCATCGAGGGGATCCAGAGCTCCACGTCGTAGGTCGTCGCCATCGACGCGGAGCAGTCGCCCGCGGCGAGCTTCGAGAGCCGGTAGTGCAGGCCGAGGCCCTCGACGAGCCGGCACGCCTTGCGGATCAGGAGCTGCAGCATCTCCTCCGACTGCTCCGGGAGCGTGTAGGCGAACATCTCGACCTTGTTGAACTGGTGGCCGCGCACCATGCCGCGCTCCTCCTTGCGGTAGGAGCCCGCCTCGCGGCGGTAGCAGGGCGTGTAGGCGAACATCTTGAGCGGCAGGTCCCTCTCCTCGAGGATCTCGCCGCGGTGGAGGTTGACGAGCGCCGTCTCGGCCGTCGGGAGAAGGAACTGGAAGCCCTCCTCCTTGAGGCGGAAGACGTCCTCCTCGAACTTCGGGAACTGGCCGGCCGTGAGGCCGCATTCGTAGGTGAGCAGGTGCGGCGGGAGGATGAACTCGAAGCCGTCCTTGAGGTGCTCCTGGACGAAGTAGTTGAGAAGCGCCCACTCCAGGCGCGCGCCCATGCCGCGGTAGAGCCAGAAGCCGTTGCCGCCCATGCGGACGCCGCGGTCGTAGTCGACGAGGCCGAGCTGGGTGCAGAGCTCGACGTGGTCCTTGGGCTCGAAGCCGTCGAAGACGGGCTTCTCGCCCCAGACGGAGACGACCTCGTTGGCCTCCTTGCCGCCGGGGACGACGCCGGGCGCGGGGAGATTGGGGAGGGCGAGGAGGATCGAGCGCTGCTTCTCGTCGACCTCGGAGGCCTCCTTGTCGAGCGCGGCGATGCGGTCGCCGAGGGCGCGCATCTCGGCCTGGATGGCGGAGGTGTCCTCGCCGGCCTTCTTCGCGGCGCCGATCTTCCTGGAGGTGGCGTTGCGCTCGTTCTGGAGCGCCTGGACGGCGGCGGTCTTCTCGCGGCGGACGGCGTCGAGGGCGAGGATTTCGTCGATGGCGGCGGGATCGGCGCCGCGGGCGACGAGGCCCTCCTTGACGGCGTCGGGGGTTTCGCGGATTTTCTTGAGGTCGAGCATGGGATCACCTGTGCGGTTGGGACGAGCGGAGAGTCTACGGCTTGCGCGGCCGAAATTCAAGCCGAAACTACGCGCCGGGGGCGTCCGGGGGGAGCCAGCGGCGGGAGAAGCCGATCCACTGGGCGACGGAGAGCTCCTCGGGGCGGGCGGTGGGGGGGAGGCCGCAGGCGGCGAGGGCGTCGCGGACGAAGTCGGCGGGGCGGGAGAGGGGGCCGGCGGAGCGGAGGGAGGCGGCGAGCTGCTTGCGGCGGTGGAGGAAGGCGGCGCGGGAGAGGTCGCGGAGGAGGGCGTCGTGGGCGGGGGGGAGGGGGTGGCGGCCGTGGCGGGCGAGGACGAGGACGACGGAGGTGACCTCGGGGCGGGGGACGAAGCAGGCGGGCGGGCCCTCGCGGACGGCGGAGACGTCGTAGAGGCGCTGGAGCCAGACGGAGACGGCGCCGCGCCCGGGGGAGCCCTCGGGGGCGGCGAAGCGGTCGCCGACCTCCTTCTGGAGCAGGAGGGTCATGCGCTCGGGCGGGCGCGGGCAGGTGGCGGCGGCGACGACGACGCGGGAGCCGACGGAGTAGGGGAGGTTGGAGACGAGGTGCGTGCAGGCGCCGGGGGCGAAGAGGGCGGCGTAGTCGAGCGCGAGGGCGTCGCCGCAGACGAGCTCGAAGCCGGGGCGGGCGCCGAGGCGCTCGCGGAGGATCGGCTGGAGGGCGGGGTCCTTCTCGACGGCGGTCACGCGGGCGCCGGCGTCGAGAAGGGCGGAGGTGAGGACGCCGAGGCCGGCGCCGACCTCGAGGACGCGGGCGCCGGGCGGGAGGTCGGCGGCGGCGACGATGCGGTCGAGAACGTGGCGGTCGACGAGAAAGTTCTGGCCGAGGGCCTTGCTGGGGCGGATGCCGCGGGCGCGAAGGAGGGCCGAGACCTCGCGGGGGGAGCAGAGGTTGGCGGCGGCGGGTTCGGGCGCGGCGGCGGGGGGCATTTCCTCGGGAGGGGGCTAGGAGCGGGTGATCTGGAGGCCGCGGGAGAGGGAGGGGGAGACGAAGCGGGCGCCGGGGTTGGGGGCGGCGCGGAGGAGATCCTCGCGGATGGCGGCGGCGGCGGCGGGATCGGGGGCGACGGCGAGCAGGTAGCCGCCGCCGCCGGCGCCGAGGAGCTTGAAGGCGGCGCCGTGGCGTTCGAAGGCGGAGATGACCGGAACGAGGACGGGCGGGCAGGTGCCGGAGTCGAGGTCGCAGTTGAGGCGCCAGCTGCGGCGGAGGGCCTCGCAGAGGGCGTCCTCGTCGGCGCGCTGGATGGCGTCGGCGGCGAAGCCGGCGTTGCAGGCGATGTCGGCGATGAGGGAGAGCGTGCGGCGGTCGCCGAGGAAGAGGCTGCGGACGATCTCGGCGAGGATGGAGCGGGCGACGCGGGTCAGGCCGGTGTAGTAGAGCAGGGCGCGGCCGGAGCGGAAGAGGTCGTCGAGCAGGCCCTCGGGCAGGTAGCGCACGTCGGGGTCCTGGCGGAGGCCGGGGGCGGTGGCGGCGATCTTGGCGCCGGGGAGGACGCCGCCGAGCTGGTCCTGCCAGCCGCCGCCGGAGGTGAGCAGCTGCTCGAGGACGGTGGTGCGGGCGAAGAGGTCGCGCGCGCTCCAGCGCAGGGAGCACATCTCGCCGAGGACGCCGAGGAGCGTCGCGGAGAGGATGGAGCTGGTGCCGAGGCCGGAGCCCTTGGGGATGGCGCAGAGGGTGGAGAGCTCGATGCCGCCGCCCATGGTGCGGCGGAGCTGCTCGGCGAGGGTGGGGGCGGCGCCGGAGGCGAAGCGGGGGTCGAAGCCGGCGAGGCGGAGGGCGGCGCGGGGGATGGAGAAGGGGCCGAGGGCGGAGGGCGAGCAGAGCTCCTCGTAGGTGGAGATCGTCTCGGTGAGGCCGAGGTCGATGGAGTGGAGGACGAGGTTGGGCTCGGGGCGGACGGTGGCGAAGGCCTGGATGGGGGGCTGGCCGTTGAGGTCGACGGCGACGTTGACGACGCGGCCCCCGTGCTCGAGACAGTAGGGCGGGGTGTCGGACCAGCCGCCGGCGAGGTCGAGGCGCGCGGGGGCGCGGCCCCAGACGATCTGGTTGTCGAGCAGGTCGCGCTCGGGGCGGACGGGGGAGAGGGCGAGGTCGGAGACGAGCAGGTCGCGGAGGGCGGCGAAGGCGGGGTCGGGGGCGCCGTCGGAGAGGGCGGCGCGGAACATGGCGTCGTGAACGCGCGCGAGGGGCGGGGCGTCGGCGGGGACGGCGGGGGGCTCGGGGAGGGCGCCGGCGCGGACGGAGGCGGCGTAGTCGGCCAGGTCGAGGCGGAGGGCGTCGCGCGCCCAGCCGGCGGGGCCGAGGGCGTCGGCGCCGGCGCGCAGGAAGGCGGCGCGGCGGGCGGCGCGCGGGGCGAGGTCGCCGCGCTGGACGAGGTCGGTGGCGGAGACGCGGGGGGCGGCGAGCCAGCGGGCGCGGCCGTCGACCTCGGCGGGGTCGGCGGCCATCCAGCGCAGGACGGCGCCGGCGGCGGGGTCGGACCAGTCGAGGAGGGGGAAGAGGGGGGCGTCCTGGAGGTCGGCGGCGGGGTCGAGCCCGGCCTCCTCGAAGGAGAGGGAGCGGGCGCGGAGCCATTCGGGGAAGGGGCGGCCGAGGTAGCGCGTGGCGGGGTCGGAGAGGGCGCCCTTGAAGGCGTCGTCGAAGCCGTAGACGCGGAGGGCCTCGAGCGGGGCGGGGGCGAACGGGACGGCGTCGACGCAGGCGCCGCGGGGGAGGGAGACGGACCAGGCGTTGGGGGGAAGGCCGGTGAGGACGTGCTCGCCCTCGAGTGTCCAGGAGGGGGGCACGCAGGCGTTTTCGATCCAGAGGGGGCGGACGGAGGCGGGGACGGCTGGGGCGTCGGCGTGGAGGAGGAAGCGGTCGGCGGGGGCGCCGGCGTCGGAGTCGTGGCCGAAGGCGCGGCGCTCCCCGGCGGGGTGGACGAGCTCGGCGACGGAGTGGAGGACGGAGCGGTTGGTGCCGAAGTGGTAGAACCGGCCGTCGGGGAGGGCGAGGACGGCGGAGGAGAGGGCGCCGATGTCGGGGTCGGGGGCGGCGGGATTGCGGCCGAGGGCGGTGCCGAAGCGGTCGTAGAGGTCGTAGGGGAGGGGGACGCCGCCGGGGAAGGAGCGCGTCGCGTCATCCCACCCGCACTTGGCGAGCAGGACGCGGATGGCGCGCTCGGAGAAGAGCCAGAGGCCGGAGTCGAGGGAGAACGGGAACTCGGCGGCGAGCTCGGCGATGCGGGCGGGGGAGGGCTTCTGGAGGAAGAACTCGATGGCGCCGGCGGCGGGGTCGCGGGAGAAGAGCACGCCGTGGCCGGAGGCCTCCTCGGGGGAGGAGGGGATGCCGACGACGAGGACGTCGGCCTCGGGGATGCGGGGCAGGGCGCCGGGGAGGCGGACGAGGGTGTCGCCGCAGGCGACGGCGACGCGGTAGGAGGGCGGCGCGGCGCGGAGGAGGCGCGCGAAGTCGTCGAGCTGGACGTCGACGAGCGTCTGGCCGGGGGTCTGGCCGACGGCGCCGGCGACGGGCGGGACGGGAAGGCGGGACTTGCCCTCGGGGGCGTAGGCGGGGAGGCGGCGCGACTGGCCGGAGGCGTGGACGACGAGCTTGGGCGAGGCGGCGAGCCACTCGGCGAGCGTGGCGTCGGGCGCGAGGGCGTGCAGGGCGCGGGCGAGGAGGTGGGCGGTGCCGCCGCCGGAGCCGAGCTGGCGGCCGGGGGGGTCGCTGTCGGCGAAGTCGACGCGGGGCAGGTCCGCGAGGCCGAGGCGGACGGCGGCGGGGGGGAGGGAGAGGAGGGCTTGCATGGCGGGGGTCAGCGGGAGGGGGCGGGGGGAAGGAGTCGGGCGGGGAGAAGGAGCGCGCCGAGGAGGGCGCCGAGGGCGTTGCTGCGGGCGTCGGAGAGGGTGCAGGAGCGCGCGACGAAGGGAAGGAGGGCCTGGGCGAGCTCGAGCGCGCAGCCGAGGGCGGCGAAGAGAAGGGCGGCGTCGAGCCGGCGGAGGAGGGGGAGCGGGGCGCGGGCGTGGCCGGCGAGGAGGAGGAGGGGGAGCGCTGCGTAGCAGACGGAGTGGAAGAGCCAGTCGAGGGACTGCGTCTCGCGGGAGAACGTCGCGTCGACGGCGTCGTGGGGGTAGAGCGAGAAGAACAGGACGAAGGCGAGCGCGGCCGCGAAGGCCGCCCGCGCGGCGAGGCGGAGGGGGCGGCGGGAGAGGAGGGGAGGGGGGACGGCGGGCGCGGTCATGGCGGGCTAGTCGTTCCGGGAGACCAGGAAGGCCGAGAGGACGAGGCAGGCGACGACGGGGACGACGAGGATCCAGTGGGCGTGGAGCTCGGGCTTCTTGGAGAGGGAGACGGCGGTGATGCAGAAGAAGTAGAACGCGCCGGCCACGCCGAGCGAGATGCCGAGGCCGACGGAGGACTGGCGGCGGTGGCTCTGGATGCCGAGGGGGATGCCGACGAGGACGAAGCAGAGGCAGGCGAGGGCGAGCGTAAGGCGGGAGCCGATCTCGGTCTTGGCGCGGGAGATCTCGCGCTCGGCCGCGAAACGGGGGCGGAGCTCCGCTCGGATCTGGACGAGGCGGCTCTTCTGGAAGGCGGCGCGCGCCTCGAGCTCGGCCGCGGAGGGCGGGACGACGGGATGCTCCGCGGCGGCGGCGAGGGCGTTCGTGAGGGCGGCGGCGGAAGCGGCGGCGAGGGCGTTGGTAAGGTCCGCCGCGGAGGCGGAGCGCGCGGCGGCGGAGAGCAGCTCGACGGCGCGGGCCGCGGCGGCGGAATCGAAGGCGGGGGCCGCGCGGGGTTCGCCCGCGGCATCCGCGAGCGGGGCGGCGGCCACGGCGTTGGAGAGCGCTGCGGAGGCCTCGCGGATCTCGGCGACCGCGTTGGAGAGCGCGGCGGAGGCCGCCGCGACGACGGCGTTGGAGATGGCCGCGGCGGCGGCCTCCTCGGGGTGCGCCAGGTCGTAGGCTGCCTGTTCGGAGGCGGCGGCGTGCCGGGCGAGGCGGGCGCGCTCGGTCTCCGTGACGGGCGGGTAGCGGCGGGCGACGAGGACGTTGCGGACGAGCGCCCAGGTGGGGAGGTCCTTGGCGCGGCGCCGCGGCTCGCCGGACTCCGGCTGGTCTCGGCGCGTCCGCTCCTCCCCCTTCTCCTCCTTGACGGCGAGGGCGGCGACGGGGACGGAGTAGGTGGCGAGGTGGGCCATGCCGGGGCTGTTGTCCTGCCAGGGGTCGACGGTGACGTCCGTCATGAACAGGCGGGTGGCGCCGTTCTCGTCGCTGGCGATCTTCGCGGAGGCGGCCCGGATCTCGCGCGTCCCGCCGTTCGGAAGCTGCTCGTTGACGCAGAGGTCGAGCAGGACGTCCGCGTCGCGCTTCGCGACGAAGATGTCGTAGACCCCGACCTGGACCCAGCGGCCGGGCTCGATGAGCGCGGTGATGTCGTTGAGGCGGAAGGAGCTCCGGCGGAGCGAGCGGACGTAGGCGGCGTCGGGGGAGACGTTGTCGTTGACGTGGATGCAGACGAGGGAGAGCAGGACGGCGAGCAGGACGGGCGTCCGCATGATGCGGCGCAGCGGGACGCCGCAGGAGCGCATGGCGGAGATCTCGCTGTCGGAGGAGAGCCGGGAGAAGACGAGGAGGGAGGCGACGAGGACGGCGACCGGCACGGAGTAGGAGAGGGTGCCGGGGAGGTTGCGCAGGAGGAAGCGCAGGACGAGCATCGCGTCCATGCCGCGGGCGATGTACTTGAGCGAGCCGAAGACGAGGCCGACCGTCATGACGAACGTGAGGACGGCGAGCGCCATCGTGAACGTCACGAGGAAGTTGGAGAGGATGTAGCGGTGGAGGGTGCGCATGCGGGAAACGGCGCCGCATCATACTACAAAGCCCGCCCCGGGGCAACTCTTCCGCGCGCTTCGCGCGCCCGGGCGCGCTAGCGGGCGAGGCGCAGGGCGGGGACGAGCTCCTCGACGAAGCGGTCGTCGAACGCGTAGATCGCGGCGCCCGCGTAGCCGAGGGCGTAGGCCTCGCGAAGCTGCTCGACGAGCCCGTCGGGCTCGAGGAGCGACTCCTTGGAGGAGGCGCCGATGCCGCAGAGCAGGCGGGAGCGGTTGCGGCGCTGCATCCCGGCGAGACGGCGCAGGCCGGCGAGGTCCGGGACGTAGTTCATCGGGACGCAGCGGTCGCAGAGTCCGCGGTCGAGCCATGCCTGCCAGTCCTGGCCGCGGTTCTTCACGCACGCGGGGTAGCCGCCGTAGACGGCGACGGAGAGCGCGCAGGCGGGGGCGGCGGCGCGCAGGTCGGCGCGGAGGCGGGCGAGCAGGGCGGTGACGGTCGCGGGGTCGCGGCTCCCGCGGAGGGATCCGGAGGGGTAGCGCAGGAAGTCGAGGTGGATGCCGTCGACGCCCTCCTCCCGCGCGACCGCGCAGACGGCGCGGGAGAGTTCGGCGGCGACGGCGGGGGCG
>CAMOEO010000016.1 GCA_946612175.1 uncultured Verrucomicrobiota bacterium | reverse complement strand
CGGGCGCGGGGGCGGGGGCAGGAGAGGGGGCTGCAGGGGGTGCCGGGACGGGCGCGGGTTGCGGCATCGGGTAGGCGGGAGGCTGCGGCCAGGCGGGGGCTTGGGGCTGCGGGTAGCCGGAGACCGCCGGGCGAGGCGGCGGGTAGCCGGGGATCGCCGGGCGAGGCGGCGGGTAGCCGGGCGCCACAGGGGGCGGCTGCGGGTAGCCGGGCGCCGCGGGACGGGGAGGCGCGTAGGGCGCCCCCGCGGGGCGGGGCGGGTAGCCGGGGGAAATCGGCGCGGAGAAGGCGGCGACGGGCGTTCCGCAGTAGGGGCAGAAACGTCCGTCCGGGACGAGGGGTTTGCCGCAGCGAGGGCAGAACATGGACGGGGGAAAGGGAAACGAGGCGCCCGGGGTGGGCGGCACGAATCTCTATCATAGCAGATTCGGGAAAAAGCGCAATTGCGCGTTGCGGGTTGTGAGGGCGGCGGATTTCTGATAGAATATGGATGTTTTCGGGTCCCCTACGTCCATGAGCCTTCTTTTTTGCCTGCTTGCCGCGACCCCCGCCTCGAAGGTGGCGGGGTGGTTTTTCGCCGCGTTCGTCGTCTTCCTCTTCTTCAGCGTCACGGTCCTCGTGCACGAGGGAGGCCACTTCCTCGCGGCGCGGTGGCTCGGGCTCCGGGCCGACGCGTTCTCGATCGGCTTCGGTCCCGCGCTCTGGGAGCGCAAGGTCGGCGGGGTGCGCTACCGCATCGGCGCGATCCCGTTCGGCGGCTACGTGGCGCTGCCCCAGCTCGATCCGGCCGGCATGGAGCGGCTCCAGGGCAAGGCCGACCCCGCCACGGCCGGGAAGAAGGACGACCCGATTCCCCCTGCGGTCTGGTGGAAGCGGGCGATCGTCGCGTTCGCGGGCCCGTTCTGCAACCTGGTCTTCGCCGTCGTCCTCGCCCTCCTGGTCTGGGCGCTGCCGCCGCCGGTGCCGAAGGCGCTGCGGTTCGAGGGCGCGGTGGTCGGCGAGGTCGAGCCCGATTCGTGCGCCGCGGAGGCGGGGCTCCGCCCGGGCGACCGCATCCTCGCGGTGGCCGGGACGCCGGTCGACTCGTGGGGGCTCTTCATCCAGGAGAGCCACTTCTGCGCGGAGTCCAACCGCGTCGAGCTGACGGTCTCCAACCTCTACGACCACGCCGTGGGGCGGCTCTCCGCGCCGCTGCTGCCCAACGAGATCGGCATCCTCGTGGTCTCGGGCGCGGTGCAGGCGGCCGCGTGCGCGGTGGGCGACGCGTTCCCCGGCGGGGGCGCGGCGGCGGCGGGGCTGCGGGAGGACGACGTGGTCCTGACGGTCGACGGCGCGCGCGTCGTCTCGACCGAGGCGCTCTCCCGCCTCCTCGAAGGCGCCCTGGCGGCGGCGGACGGGCGCGGCGAGGCGCAGGCGCGGGTTCGCCTCGGGTACTACCGCGACGGGAAGGTCGGGGAGGCGGAGCTGGCGCTCGGCCTCGTGCCGTCGGAGGTCCCGTTCGAGTGGGTCGGGCAGGGCGCCCTCGTCGACGACCCCGCAGAAGACCTCCTGGAGGACCATCCCGAGCGCTTCCAGTCGTTCGACCTCGTCCTCGCGGTCGACGGCGAACCGGTCTCGGGGGGCTGGGCGGAGCTGCTGGCGCGGCTGCGCGCGACGACGCCCCCGGGCGCGGAGCGGACATTCTCGGTCTCGAACCTCCTTTCGCGCGAGGTCCGCGAGGTGCGGTCGGCGCGGCCGTGGGAGGGGCTCGTCCCGGCCGAGCAGTGCCGGATCGGGGCGGTGGTGGCGGGGTCCCCGGCGGAGGAGGCGGGGGTGAAGCCCGGCGACGTCGTGGTCGCGCTGAACGGCGCGCCGGTCGTGTCGCCCGACGATTTCCGGATGCGCGTGCGCCACTCGGGCGGGCGGACGCTCGACCTGCTCCTGCTCTCGGAGGAGGGGATGCGGCGCGCGGCGCTGGTTCCGCGCGAGATGAGCGTCGAGCGCGGGCGGCCGAAGCGGTGGATGGCGGGCGTGGCCCTCGTGCCCGTGATGCCGCCGGAGGCGGAGCGCGGGACGCTGCTGGCGGGGCTGGCGCCGCGGCCGGTCGGGGTGGCGATCCCGGTGTGGGCGCGGCACCGCCGCCCGGGGCCGCAGCTGAAGGGCGACGTGGAGTCGATCCTGCGGATCCTCCGCCCGCTCTTCGGGCGGGCGCACAAGGGGGAGCGCGGGAAGATCGGCCGGGCGATCGGCGGGCCGGTGAGCATCCTCTCGTCGATGTGGTCGTGGCTGCTGCTCAGCATTCCGGCGACGATCGCGTTCGTGCGCTTCCTCAACGTGAACCTGGCGATCCTCAACCTGCTGCCCATCCCGGTGCTCGACGGCGGGCACATCGTGTTCGCGCTCTGGCGGGGCGTGCGCGGCAAGGAGATCCCGGCGCGCGTCATCGACGTGCTCGTGAACGCCTTCGCGGCCCTCCTCCTGGCGCTGTTCGTCTTCCTGAGCGGGCGCGACCTCTGGAGCCTCTCGCGGCTCTTCCACTGGTTCGGGTAGCGCCCGGCCGAACCCTCCTCCGGATCCCTCCCCATGGAAAACGCCTCCTCCCCTCCGCCCCCGAGAAGCCTCACGCACCGCATCCGCGTGGGGGGCGTCGACATCGGCGGCGGCGCGCCGGTGTCCGTGCAGACGATGGCGAACACGGACACGCGGGACGCGGCGGCCAGCGCGGCGCAGGCGCTGGCGTGCTTCGCGGCGGGGGCGGACATCGTGCGCTTCGCGGTGCCCGACGCGGCGGCGGCGGCGGCGCTGGCGGAGATCAAGCGCGCGGTGGGGCCGCGGGCGATCGTGGCGGACATCCACTTCGACCACCGGCTGGCGCTGGCGGCGCTGGAGGCGGGCGTCGACGGGCTACGGATCAACCCGGGCAACATCGGGTCTGCGGCGAAGGTCCGCGAGGTCGCGGCGGCGGCGCGGGAGCGGGGCGTGCCGATCCGCATCGGCGTCAATGCGGGGTCGCTGGAGAAGGACGTGCTCGCGCGCCACGGCGGGGCGACGCCGGAGGCGCTCGTGGAGAGCGCGCTCGGGGAGATCGCGCTGCTGGAGGACGCGGGGTTCGGCGACATCAAGGTCTCGGTGAAGGCGTCGGACGTGCCGCGCATGGTGGCGGCGTACCGGCTGCTCTCGGCGCGGACGCGCCACCCGCTGCACCTGGGGCTCACGGAGGCGGGGACGCGGCTGCGCGGAACCGTCTCCTCGTCGGTGGCGCTGGGCATCCTGCTCGCGGAGGGGATCGGCGACACGATCCGCGTCTCGCTCACCGACGCGCCGGAGAACGAGGTGCGCGTGGGCCTGGCGGTGCTGCGGTCGCTCGGGCTGCGGGCGCCGGGGCCGGACGTGACGAGCTGCCCGACGTGCGGGCGGACGCAGTGCGACCTGATCGGGACGGCGCGGCGCGTCGAGGACGCGCTGGAGCGCCTGTACCGCGAGGAGCCGGGGCTGCCGCGGCCGCGCGTGGCGGTGATGGGCTGCGTCGTGAACGGGCCCGGCGAGGCGCGCGACGCGGACCTCGCGCTCGTGGGCGGGCGCGGCACCTTCTTCCTCTACGCGCGGGGCGAGCGCCTCGCGCAGTTCCCCCAGGACGAGGCGGTCGACCGCCTCGTCGAAGCCGTCAGGAGGTTCTCATGAGCGTTCGATGCCCCCGGCTGCCGAGCGGATTCGACCCCGCGGCCCTGCCCCGCTACCCGGCGGAGCGGGGGATCGTGTTCGTGCGCTGGCTGCACTTCGCGGCGGACATGGCGGGGCTCGCGCTGGCGTACGGCGCGGCGTACCTGCTCCGGTTCGGGTTCAACGTGGATCCGTTCCGGCACCTCATCGGAAAGCCGCTCCCCGCGGACGCGCTCCATGCGGCGCAGTATCCGATCCACTATGCGGCCTGGGCGCCCGCCTACCTTCTCGGCTTCGGTGCGTTCCTCCTCGTCTGCTACCTCACGTTCGGCCTCTACGACGGGCAGAACCGGCTGCGGCGGACCCCGGTGCTCTGGCCGGTCCTGGTCGCGAACGTGCTGCTGATCGCGCTAATCGCCACGGTCTTCTTCTTCCTCAAGGACGCATGGCAGATGCGCGGGTTCCTTCCGCTGGCGGTCCTGCTCAACATCCCGTTCACGTGGATCGCGCGCCGGACGGCGAACGCCTGGATCGACCGGATGCGGCGGCGCGGGCGGCTGGTGTACCGGTCGCTGCTGCTCGGAACGGGGAAGTTCGGCGACATGCTGATGGAGCGGTCGGAGCAGGGGCGCCTCAAGGGCTACCGGATCGTCGCCCGGGCCCCGGCGCCCCGGACCGCCGCGGACGCGGCGGAGCGCATCCCCGAGCGGATCGGGCCGGAGATCGCCGCGGTGTTCATTGCCGATCCCGGGATGCGGGAGGAGGTCCTGCAGGCGGCGCTCGCCGCCGTCATCCGTTCGAACCGGACGGCGATCGTGCTCGCCCCGGCGTTCCTGCGCCTCCACAACCCCTTCACCTACGGCGACACGCTGCGCGGCATCCCGCTGGTGCACTATCCGGCGCCGGGGGCGGGCTTCGCGCCGTCGCCGCTGCGCACGTTCGCCTCCCGCGCGCTGGCGGGGGCGATGCTGGTCCTGGGCTCGCCCTTCCTGCTGCTGATCGGGCTGGCGATCCGGCTCGAGACCCCGGGCCCCGCGCTCTTCGTGCAGGAGCGCTACGGCCTCGGCGCGCGGAAGTTCCGCATGTACAAGTTCCGGACGATGGTCGCGGACGCCGAGGCGCGGCTCGCGGAGCTGCGCAGCCGGAACGAGACGGACGGGGCGCTCTTCAAGATGCACGACGATCCGCGGGTGACGCGCGTCGGGCGGTTCCTGCGGCGGACGAGCCTCGACGAGCTGCCGCAGCTGATCAACATCGCGAAGGGCGAGATGCGGTTCGTCGGGCCGCGCCCGCTGCCGTGCGCGGACGTCGAGCCCTACCTGGCCTCGTGGCAGGGCTTCCGCCACGCCGTGCCGCCCGGGCTCACCTGCATCTGGCAGGTCACGGGGCGCAGCGACGTCGGCTTCGAGGCGATGTCGCAGCTGGACATCTGGTATGCGCTGAACCGGAGCTGGGTCCTCGACGTCCGGATCCTGTCGAGGACGTTCCGGACCGTCGTCTTCGGCGCGGGGGCGTACTGATGGCCGCGGGCGACGACCCCGCCGCCGCGGGAGGGGGGCGCGAGGCCTCCGTCCGCCCGCTGCTGCGCTTTCTGCGGCCGTACCGCGGGTGGATCGCGCTCGCCCCCGTGGCGATGGGGATCGAGGCGGCGATGGACCTGGCGCAGCCGGCGTTCATGAAGCGCATCGTCGACGAGGGCGTGCGCGGCGGGAACCTCGCGGTCATCCGGAACGCGGGGTGGTGGATGCTCTGCTTCGCGCTGCTCGGCTCGCTCGGCGGCCTGCTCTGCACGTACGTCTCGACGCGCGCGGCGACGGGCATCGGCAACGACCTGCGCAAGACGCTCTTCTCGCGCGTGGAGCGGCTCTCGTTCGCGCAGACCGACCGCTTCACCGCGGGCTCCCTCACGACGCGCCTCACCAACGACATCACGACCGTGCAGTTCGTGGTCGTCGCGATCACGCGGATGATGCTGCGGGGGCCGTTCCTGCTGCTGGGGTCGATCGCCCTCGTGCTCCTCACCGACTGGCGCCTCGCGCTGCCGCTCGTCCTCTCCGCGCCGCTGCTGGCGTGGCTGGTCGTGCGGTTCATGTCGCGCATGATCCCGCTCTTCCGCGAGCGGCAGCGCCGGACCGACGCGCTCTCCTCGGCGATGCAGGAGACGCTCGAGGGCGTGCGCGTCGTGAAGGCCTTCTCGCAGGAGGAGCGCGCGCAGGCGCGCTTCGACGCGCTCAACGAGAGCCTCGCGGAGACGGGCTACGCGACCGGCTTCCTCGGGGCGCGGCTCGGGCCGTCGCTCCAGGTCGTGCAGCAGGCCACGCTCGTGGCGATCGTCTTCCTCGCGGCGCGCGAGGCGAGCCGCGGGCTTCTGCTCGTGGGCGGGATCCTCGCCATCGTGAACTGGTCGACGCAGGTGATGGGCTCGCTCGTGATGATGTCGTTCCACGTGATGCACCTCTCCCGCGCGATGATCAGCGCCCGCCGCGTCGCGGAGGTGATCTCGACGGAGCCCGACCTGCGCGACGGGCCGTGCGCGGAACCGCCCGCGGACGGCTCGGTGGAGCTGCGGGACGTCTCGTTCTCGTATCCCGGCGCGGCGGGCGACCCGGTGCTGCGCGGCGTCTCGCTGCGCGCGGAGCCGGGGGAGCACGTCGCGATCATCGGCGCGACGGGGGCGGGCAAGACGACGCTGCTGCATCTCGTCCCGCGCTTCCATGACGCGACGGGCGGCGCGGTGCTCGTCGGCGGCCGGGACGTCCGCGACTACGCGCTCCCGGCGCTGCGCGGCGCGATCGGCGTGGTGCTGCAGAGCTCCCGGCTCTTCACGGGCACCGTCGCGGAGAACCTCCGCTGGGGCGCGCCGGACGCGACGGACGCCGAGGTCGAGGCCGCGGCGCGGATCGCGCAGGCGGACGGCTTCGTGCGCGCGATGCCGGAGGGCTACGCGACGCGGATCGCCCAGGGCGGCACGACGCTCTCCGGCGGGCAGCGCCAGCGGCTGTGCATCGCCCGCGCGCTGCTGCGCCGGCCGCGGATCCTCCTGCTGGACGACGCGACGAGCGCGGTGGACCCCGCCACGGAGCGCGCGCTCCGGGCGGCGCTGCGGAAGGAGCTGGCGGGGACGACGGTGCTGACGGTCGCGCAGCGGGCGGACTCGATCCGCGAGGCGGACCGGATCGTCGTGCTGGAGGGCGGCGCCGTGGCGGGGTGCGGGACGCACGCGGAGCTGCTCGCCTCGTGCCCGGCGTACCGGGAGATCGTCGAGTCGCAGCGCACCGCGGGCGCGGCGCTCGACGAGAGCGGCCCGCGGGCGGATTGAATCCGCCGCCCCGTTCTGCTAGAATGGCCGCCATGAAGCGCCTCTCCGACTTCCTTCCCCTCGCCTCCGCCTGGACGCAGCGCGCGCTGGCGCTCGGCGCGCTGGCGGCGATGGGCGTCTCCTTCGCGATGATGGAGGGATGCGCGAGCACGTCCTCCTACGCCCGCGAGGCGCAGGGGATGCGCCGCCGGCAGACGCGGATGGAGGTGACGGGCTACGACTCCGGGCCGCGCTCGTGCAACTGGCGCCGCAACTGGTACGGGCGCCCGGTGATCGCGAGCGGCCCGAACAAGGGCAAGCCCAAGGCGGTCGGCATCACGGCGAGCGGGACGCGGGCGCACCGCGGCACCGCGGCGGCGGACACGAAGTACTATCCGTTCGGGACGATCCTCTACGTCCAGGGCTACGGCTGGGCGAAGGTGGAGGACCGCGGCGGGGCGATCAAGGGGCCCGCCCGGCTCGACCTGTGGTTCAGCACCGAGGCCGAGGCGCGCAAGTGGGGCCGCCGGAAGAACGTCCCCGTGATGGTGTACACCCGCGACTAGCGGCCGGCGGGGGCGCGCTCGCGGAGCCCGGCGGTCCGGAGGGCGGTGTTGATCAGCTTCTGGAACTGCCCGTGGAAGGTCGCGGAGATGTCGACGGGCGTCTGCTCCCTGTCGTTGCCGCGCCCGACGATGCGGAAGGTGAGCGTGCTCTCGGTCTCGTCATCGTCCGGGCGCGCGCCGGCGGGGGCGGCGGTCCCGTCCTCGGCGGGCTTTCGGGCGTGGTGGATCTGGAGGGTCGTGAAGTCCAGGTCGCGGAGGGCGCGGGAGAGGCGGTCGCCCGTGTCGCCGTCGAGCCCCATCTGCGAGACGAGGGGGGCGGGGTCGCGCAGCTGGAGGTTGCCGCCGGACTGGGAGGAGTAGAGGTAGGCGTCCTGGAGCAGGACGCGGGCGCCGTTGCGGACGCGGACGGGGATCTTGCCGTGGAGGCGGCCCGAGACGGAGCCGTCGACCGACGGGAAGAGGGCGAGCACGCGGCCGGCGTCGAGGTCGTCGAGGACGATGGCGAAGGCGGTGCTGCGGCTCTCGAAGTAGAAGTGCAGGGCGTAGACGCGGACGAAGCCGCCGGCGAAGCGGGTGGAGCCCTCGGTGAGGAGGATGTCGCGCGCGCTGGCGCGGAACCAGAAGTCGCCGTCCTCGAGCAGCAGGCGGTCGCGGGAGAGGGAGGCGAAGCGGATGCCGAAGGGCTGGATGTCGTAGTGGGCGCCGATGCCGCCGATGCGGAGCGTGGTGAGGCGGCCGCCGCGGAGGACGATGGGGACGGGGTCCTCGCCGGCGGGGACGATCTCGGCGTCGAGCCCGTTGACGCGGACGGCGGAGAGCCAGCGCGGCTCGGGGCCGCCGGCGGGGCGCACGACGTCGACGGAGCCGGTGACGGAGCCGGAGAACCGGAGGCCGAGGTTCGCGGGGGCGAAGGCGCGGAGCAGGGGCGCGAGGAGGGGGTCGTCCTGCGAGAAGGCGATGTCGGGCGTGCGCGCCTTCGCGGCGAAGGCGCCGCCCTCGGCGGTCGCCTCGGCGGAGACGGCCCAGGGGGAGCCTTCGAGACGGGCGCCCGCGGTGGCCGCGACGGCGAGGCCGTTCGTGCCGTCGGAGAGGCTCGCGGAGGCCTCGGCGCGGAGGGCGGGGAGGGGAAGGTCGCGGAGGGCGGGCTCGTAGGAGAGGGCGAGGGAGGGGGAGCGCCAGGTCCGGGCGGAGAGCCGGCCGCGGAGGGCGCCGCCGAGGACCTCGCCCTCGAGCGTGCCGCCGTAGCCGCGGGAAGGGTTCCAGCCGAGGCGGAGCCGGGCGGTGGCGCGGGTCGAGCGGAGGCGTTCGCGGACCTCGGGCGGGAGCAGGTCGCGCAGCTCGGCCTCCGCGCCGTCGGCGGAGAGGCGAACGCCCTTGCCGCGGAGCAGGCCCCAGGGCGTGTAGCGGACGTCGAGGCGGGCGAGTCGGGGCTGGCCGGGGAGGGCGCCGAGGCGGATGTCGCGGGCCTTGAGGCGGAAGAGGGAGACGCGGTCGACCGTGCAGGAGGAGGAGCCCGGAACGTCGAGGTCCAGGCGGCGGCGGGCCGCCGCCCCCGCGAGCGCCGGCCCCCAGGTGTAGGGGAAGAGGGCGAGGAGCAGGACGAGGGTCGTCCAGATCACGGTTCTGCGGCGAGGCCGTTTCATGTCGGGGCCGGGGGCGGAGGGGGCGTCGGATCGGCGGGGGCGGGAACGGGGCGGGGAGCGCCCGGCGTCATTCGAGCCGCAGGACGCCGAGCCAGCGGTGGAAGTCCTGCGGGAGCGGGGAGAAGACGCGGAGGGTCTCGCCGGGGCGCGTGGGATGGTCCATCTCGAGCTCGACGGCGTGGAGCAGCGGGTACGTGAGCTTCATGAGGCGGAGGTCCTCGACGACCTTGGGGCCGTAGGTCGCGTCGCCGAGGACGGGATGGCGGGCCATGGCGAGGTGGCGGCGGATCTGGTGGGTGCGGCCGGTCTCGATGCGGACGGCGAGGTGGGACGCCTTCGCGTTGGCGCGGATGCAGTGGACGAGGGAGAGGGCGCGGCGGCCGTCGATAGGCAGGTCGATCGTGGAGGAGACGGCGTCCCAGCGGCCGTGGACGACGGTGCGGTAGGTCTTGGCGACGCGGTGCTCCTTGAAGACGGCGACGACGGCCTCGTGGGCGGCGGCGGACTTGGAGAAGAGGACGCAGCCGGTGGTGTCGCGGTCGAGGCGGTGCGAGGCGCGCAGGTCGGGGTTGCCGGTCTGGCGGCGGAGGATCTCCTCGAGGGAGCCGGCGGACTGGTTCACGAGGACGCCGCGGGGCTTGTCGGCGACGAGGAAGTCCGCGTCCTCGAAAAGGATCTTCGCGCGCGCCGGGCGGACGGAGAGGGCGGTGGGGGAGTCGACCACGGCGGCGACGGTGACCACGGCGCCGGCGCGGAGGCGGTGGTGGGCCATCCACACGGACTGGCCGTCGACGCGGACCACGCGGGCGTCGATCTGCTGCTTGGCGGCGCGGCGGGAGAGGCCGAGCCGGGCGGCGAGGAAGTCCTGCAGGGTGGCGCCGTCCTCGGATCGCGTCGCCTGGAAGGCCACGGGGCCGCGGGGGGAATTCGCTTTCATGGGGCAGACGATACCAGACTTCGGCCGAAAAGGAAAGCGCGGAGGTGGACAGGGGGGCGGGGGTTGTGGTAGAGTTGCGGGCATGGACGACGAGAAGCGCGAGACGGCCGAATCGAAGGCCCTGGCGTTCGAGCGGGAGCGGCTCAAGCTGGAGGCGGAGCGGCTCGCGCTCGAGCGGGAGCGCCTCGACGCCCGCGACCAGGAGCTGGAGGCCCGCGCCCAGGAGATGGCGCCGCGCGACGCGCGGGAGATCCCCCTCGGCCCCGGCGCGATCGCGGTCGTCGTCTGCGCCTGCCTCGCGCTCGGCGCGGCGGCGGGCGTCGCGGTCGGCTACGACTGGGGCGTCCGCAAGGCGCCGAAGCCGCACCGCGTGGAGCTCAGCCGCGGGTTCCGCTGGGTGCTGCAGCCCCCGGTGCGGGGCGGCCGCGCGCCGGAGCGCGCGGAGGAGGACGCGAGCCTCTTCTCGGGCCGCCGGACGGAGTTCCCCGAGGCGCTCGTGATCGTGCGCTAGGAGGGACGCGCGCATGAGGCCCTCCATCCTCTCCCTCGACCCGCCGGCGCTGGCGGAGGCGGTCGCCTCGCTCGGGCAGCCGCGCTTCCGCGCGCGCCAGCTCTCCGAATGGCTCTACGCGCGCCACGCAGGCACGTGGGACGCGATGACGAACCTCCCGGCGGCGATGCGCGCGGCGCTCGCGGAGCGGTGGCTCGACCCGGAGGGCACGCTCGCGACGGTGGAGGTCGCGGGCGAGGAGGGGACGGGGACGCGCAAGGTCCTTTCGCGCCTCGCGGACGGCGAGCTCGTGGAGACGGTGCTGATTCCGGCGAAGGACCGGACGACGGTCTGCGTCTCGAGTCAGGTCGGGTGCGGCTGCGGGTGCGCGTTCTGCGCCAGCGGGCTCAACGGCTGCACGCGCAGCCTCGCGTCGGGGGAGATCGTCGCGCAGGCCGCGATGGCGGCGCGGCTGCTCGGGCGGCGGCCCGACAACGTCGTCTTCATGGGGATCGGCGAGCCGTTCCTCAACTACGAGGCCGCGCTCGCGGCGGCGCGCCGGATGAACGACGCGGAGCCGGAGGGGCTCGGCATCGGCGCGCGGCGGATCACGATCTCGACGTGCGGCGTGGTGCCGGGCATCGGGCGGTTCGCGGCGGAGGGGCGGCAGTTCGAGCTGAGCGTGTCGCTCCACGCGCCGACGGACGCGCAGCGCGGGCGGCTGATGCCCGTCAACCGGAGATGGCCCCTCGGCGAGCTGATTCCGGCGTGCCGCGCGTACACGGAGCGGACGGGGCGGATCATCACCTTCGAGTACACGCTCGTGGCGGGGTTCAACGACCGGCCGGAGGACGCCCGGGCGCTGCTGCGGCTGCTGCGGCCGTTCCCGAGCCGCGTGAACCTCATTCCCCTCAATCCGGTGCGGGAGTTCGACGGCCGGACGCCCTCCGACGCCGTCTGCGAGGCGTTCCGCGAGGCGCTGGAGAGGGGCGGGCTCAACGCGACGCTGCGCCGCAGCAAGGGACGCGGCGTGAACGCCAGCTGCGGGCAGCTGCGGCGGGCGCGCATCGGCCGCGGCGGCCCGGCGTAGCGGGGGCCTACTTGCGCCGGCGATAGAAGATCATCGCGTTCTTCGGGATGCTGCGCTCGGTGATGTCGCTGCCGGACTTGAGCTCCTTGCGGGCGGGATCCCAGTAGTAGGTGTCGTCGCGGTTCCAGGCGAGGCCGCAGAGCGCGAAGGCGGGGCGGCGCGGGGCGACGGGGCCGGCGACCTTGTAGCCGACCAGGACGCGCGTGCCGGAGGGGAGGGCGTCGATGCGCGAGAGGGAGAGCGTCGAACCGCGGAGGTAGTCCTTCTTCGGCGGAAAGTAGAAGGTGCCGGAGTCGGCGACGGCGTCGCCCGCGAGTTCCTGGGCGGTGCCGTCGACGCCGATGGTGACGAGGCCCTCGTTGGCGTTCTCGGACGTGTCGAGGTCGTCGCCGAAGGTGACGACGGTGCCGGCGGGCAAGGCCTTCCACTCCTTGCCCTTGATCTCGGCGCCGCTGCGGCGGGCGCCGTTCGGGTAGGTGTAGAAGGTCGTGGCGGAGTCATAGCGGTCGCGCGCGATGTCCCACGCGGAGCGGCGGGGGCCGATCACGTTGTCCGCGGGCGCGGGAGCGGGATCCGGGGCGGGGGAGGGGGGCTTCGTCGCGGCGGCGGAGGTGGCCGGCGGGGCGGGGCTCTTCGGGGACGCGGGCTTCCGCGCGTCCGTCGTTTTCGCGGGGGCGGGGGAGATCGTCGCGGGGGCCTTGGCGTAGAGGGCGCGGGTAAGCTCGGGGTCGGCGTCCCGGAGGCGCCCGGCGCGGAGGTCGGGGTCGTAGGCGGGGCGCGCGACGAGGCCGAGCTTCGCGCGGGCGGCGGGGGAGGCGAGGAACATCGCGCAGCGCTTGCGGCCGCGGTGGCGGTACCGGTGCCAGTGGTTGGGATTGCCGTAGGCGACCATCGAGTGGGTGAGGACGCGCTCGTCGGGGACGCGGTACGTCGCCTTGAGCTCGGCGAGGAGCTTCTTGAGCGTGGCGTACTGGGCGGCGGTCGGGGCCTTGTTGTGGTAGCCGACGACCTCGATGCCGACGGAGCAGGAGTCGAGGCCGGTGCGGCCGTCCCACATCGAGAGCCCGGCGTGGTAGGCGACGCGGCCCTTGTCAATGATGGAGAAGAGCCGGCCCTCGGTGTCGACGACGTAGTGGCATTCGCCGTTCGCGGAAAGCTTCTCCAGGGCGCCTTTCGCCGCGCCCTCGGTGGTGTGGAGGACGATGAAGCGGGTCGACTTGCGGAGGGGGCGCTGCGGGTTGCGCGGAGAGCGGTAGCGGGAGGAGACCGAGAGCTTGGCTGCGGGCTTGGCTGCGGGTTTGGCGGACCGGGCGGGCTTTGCGGCGGCGAGGGAGAGGGAGGGCGCGAGCAGGAGGAGCGATGCGACCGCGAGGACCGCGGCGCGGAACGCGCGGCGGCCGGCGACGGGGCGGGGCGGGGGGACGGAGTGCATCGGAAGCGCCACTATACCACAACCACCGCGGGAAGGAAAGGCGGGGGAATCTTCGCGAGGCGGACCCGGGCTTTACTTCGGTTCGGGCTTGTGGTAGTGTCCTTGGCGTCGCCCGGGCGCGCCGGCGTGGCGGAATGGCAGACGCAGGGGACTTAAAATCCCTTGTCCGCAAGGGCGTGCGGGTTCGACTCCCGCCGCCGGCACCAAGGGGGCGGACGCGGGGGCTCAGGCCCGCGCGGAGGGGCGGTTGCGAAGCCAGACCCGGGCGAAGAGCGCGGCGGCGAGGAGCAGCGCGCCGAGGCTGATCGCCTGGGAGATCGTGAACGGGCCGCCGAACGGATGGGCGCGCTCGTCGGAGCGGAGCGTCTCGACGATGAAGCGCAGGACGCCGTATCCGGCCAGGTAGATCGCCAGTGCGGCGCCGGCGGGGTCGCGCGCGCCGGGCGCGGGGGGCTCCGCGACCGGGACGCCGGCGGGGTTGAGGCGGCGGTAGGCCCACAGGAGCAGCAGGAAGAGCAGGGCGCAGCCCGCGGCCTCGATCAGCTGCGAGGGGAGCATCGGGAGCGAGGCGGGGGCGCCGGCGGGGAGGAGGCCGGCGTTCACCTGGTCGTGCCAGGGAATCGAGAGGGCTGGGTAGCGGACGGAGAGCCAGGTGTCCGCGGGGCGGCCGTAGCAGCACCCGTTGAGGAAGCAGCCGACGCGGCCGAACGCCTGGCCGACGGGGACGACGACCGCGAAGAGGTCGAGCAGCGGGAGCATGCGAAGGCGGGCGCGGGCGCAGTACGCGACGAGCACGAGCCCGGCGACGATGATGCTGCCGTAGAACATCAGCCCGCCCTCCCAGATCCGGACGATGGCGGCGGGGGCCGCGCGAAAGTACGGCCAGTGCTCGGCGACGAAGAAGAGCCGGGCGCCCGCGAGGCCGCTGAAGACGAGCAGCACGACGAGGTTCGCCAGCCGGTCCGGCGAGAGGCCTCGGGAGCGGCCGAGGCGGGACAGGACGCCGTAGGCGCAGAGGATGCCCAGGGCCATGCAGAGACCGTAGGTGTGGAGTTGAAATGGGCCTAGACGAAAGAGGATCGAATGCATATAATCATGCGCTTCAAGAGGAATGACGGATTCGGGCGGCGCACCTGCGCCGCGACGGGTTCGACATTCTGGCCCAAGCGGACCGCGAAGTCAAGCGCCGTTCCGGCCCTTTCCCCGAGGTCTTCCCCAACCCCCAAGTTCCGTTCCCCATGAGCGAATCCGATCCCTCCGCCGATCCGTCCCCCGAAGCCGCCGTCCCGGCGGCGCCCGTCGCCGCGCTCGAGACCGAGCCGGTCTCGACGGCGAAATGCCCCCAGTGCGGGGCGGACACCGACGTGTCGGGGCTTCCGCCGTTCACGAAGATCGCCTGCCCCTCCTGCGGCGCGGAGATGTTCGTGCCGGCCAAGTTCGCGCACTTCCTGCTGCTGCGCCGGCTCGGTTCGGGCGGGATGGGGATGGCGTTCCTCGCGGAGGACGAGTCGCTCGGGCGCAAGGTCGCCGTCAAGGTGATGCAGAAGTCGCTGGGCGAGGACGAGAAGGCGTTCGAGACGTTCAAGAACGAGGCGCAGAACGCCGCCCGGCTCAACCACCCGCACGTCGCGCAGATCTACTCGTTCGGGCGCGAGCACGGCAGCCCGTACCTCGAGATGGAGCTCGTCACCGGCGGCGACCTCGGGTCGTTCATCGCCAACGGGACGACGCTCGATCCGGCGTTCGTGATGCGCGTCGGCCTCGAGATCGCGGAGGGCCTGAAGGCGGCGGAGGAGGCGGGGCTCTTCCACGGCGACGTGAAGCCCGACAACATCCTCTTCGACGAGAGCATGAGCGCCAAGCTCGTGGACTTCGGCATCGCGAGCCGCTCCTCGCAGGGGAAGAGCGACGAGCTGTGGGGCACGCCCTACTACATCGCGCCGGAGAAGGTCCAGAAGAAGATGAACAGCGCGCGGAGCGACATCTACAGCCTCGGCGCGACGCTCTACCACGCGATCACGGGAACGCCCCCGTACGACGGGGCGGACCCCATCGAGGTCATCAAGGCGCGCTTCAAGGGGCCGCCGCCGCCGATCGAGTCCGTCCGGCCCGACGTCGAGCCCGAGGTCGCCCGCATCATCTCGCGCATGATGTACAACGACCTGTTCATGCGCTACCCCAACTACAACTCGCTGATCGGCGACCTCAACAAGTACCTCGGCGGCGTCTCCCCGATCCGCAAGCAGGGGCCGAAGCCCTCGGGCCGCACCCAGCGGTCCCCCGGATCGACGGGCTCCCTCCGCGCGGACGGGGCCGGGGACCAGGGCGGGCGCTCCGGCAAGAAGCGCTTCGTCATCTCGAAGGGCCAGATGGAGGCCGCCGAGGCGCGCAAGGAGATGGAGGCGGCGAGCGCGGCCGCCGGGACGGGGAAGAAGGGGCGCATCACGCTCCGGCGGCATGGCGGGCCGGGCCCCGAAGGGGAGTCCGGCGCGGAGGGCGAGGTCCAGGAGACCGAGCGGAAGTCGGGCGGCGGCGGCGTGAAGGCCGTGCTGATCACCCTGCTCGCCATCGTCGCGCTCGCGATCGTCGGCGTCGCCGTCTGGATCGGCTCGATGATCGCCGAGAGCAACCGCACCAAGGCGATGGTCGCCCGGTACACCCAGGAGATCCAGGAGAAGGAGGAGGAATACGTCGCCCTCGACGACCAGGTCAAGCGGCAGTGGAACCGCATGAACGGGCTCGAGGAGGACATGTCCCGCCAGTTCGAGCGCATCGACAGGCTGGTCTTCGCCGCGACGAAGACGCACTGGGAGGTGCCGGACATCGAGCCGCCCCCGCCGCCGCCGGAACCCGCCGCGGACGGAGCCGGGGACGCCGCCGCCCCGGCCGGGGCGGGCGATGCGGCCGCCGCGAAGCCCGAGGAGAAGCCCGCCGAGGAGGAGAAGCCCGCCGAGGAGCCGGCGAAGCCCCGCAAGGCCCGCCGCTCCGCCGTGGCGGAGTACATGAAGTACTGGGGCGAGCAGCGCGGATACCCCGTCCAGCAGGACGAGATCCTCGCACTCGCCAAGAAGGACGGAATGGACGCCGAGGCCTGGGCCCGCGAAAAGCTGGGCGCGGAATGGGCCGATGAGGAAGAGGGGGAGGATTCCGCCGGGGACGCCCCGGCGGCCGCCGGCGCGGAGGAGGTCGCCGCGGCGCCCGTTCCCGCCGCGCCCGCGGTCCCCGCCAACCCGCTGCTGCCGATCATCGACGAGCACGTCCTCCCGTACGCCAAGGCGGTCCGCGCCGCAAGCGTCGAGTGCAAGCGCCTCTACCAGGAGTCGAGCGAGGGCGTGCAGTTCACGCCCCTCCGCCCCGGAGCCCAGATCAACGCCATCTCGGCGGCCCGCGAGGACCGCATCCGCGCGGTCGAGGCCCGGCAGAAGAAGATCGCCCGCATGAAGGCCCTCTGCGACGACGCCGCGCGCGCCCTCCAGCGTCTGCAGCAGGGTGTCGTGAAGGTCGAGCCGAAGGCGAAGGCCCTGCTCAACCGGCTCGAGCGCGAGAAGCGCGAGGCCGAGGCCGCCGCCGCCGAGGCCGCCGCCGCCGCCGCCGCGCAGGCCGAGAAGGACCGCCTCGCGTCGATCGAGTCCGAGGAGATCCAGCGCGTGAGGGACACCGCCCTCCGCCACCAGGCCGCCATCGACGCCTTCGACTACGACGGCTTCCAGGAGAAGATGCGCCGCATGGAGAAGGAGCTCACGAGCGAGGGCGCCAAGGAGGAGCTGGAATGGACCCTCCGCCGCGCGGAGTGCGTCAAGGAGCTCCGCACGTGGATCCTCGACGACGTCGCGCGCAACGGCCGCGTCCCCAAGGGCTTCCGCAAGTACGACCTGCTGGGGCTCTCGTCGGACCGCAAGCGCCTGCAGATCGTCGGCAAGCCCGAGTTCCCCGTCGCGGACATGACCGTCGGCGACTGGCTCGTGCTCGTCTGGCACCTGCTCGAGAACCGCCCCGCGGACCGCCTGCCCGTCACGACCCTCGTCCGCGGCCAGCAGCTCTTCAACGCCGCGGTGTTCTGCTACCTCCACGGCAAGGGCGAGTTCGCCCCCCTGGAGCGCTGCCGCAAGCTCGCGGCCGCGGCCTTCCAGCTCAAGGGTTCGCTCGCGGCCGACGCCCCGCGCATCATCCCGATCCTGGCGACCGGCGAGGGCGGGGACGAGGGCGGCTCGGCCGAGTCGTCCGACGGCGACGCCTCCTTCGACTAGCGCCATGCTGACCCGACGCATCATCCCCTGCCTCGACGTGATCCGGAACCGGGTCACGAAGGGCGTGCGGTTCCAGAACAACATCGACCTCGGCGATCCCGTCGAGCTGGCGGCGAAGTACTACGAGGACGGCTGCGACGAGCTCGTCGTCTACGACATCACCGCCTCGCACGAGCGACGCCCGACCGACCTCGAGATGGTCGCGCGCGTGGCGCGCGCCGTCCGCATCCCGTTCGCCGTCGGCGGCGGGGTGTCGTCCGTCGCCGACATGGAGCGGATCCTGCTCGCCGGCGCCGAGAAGGTGAGCGTCAACTCGCTCGCGGTCGCGCGGCCGGAGGTCATCGCCGAGGGCGCGCGGGCGTTCGGCGCGCAGTGCGTCGTGCTCGGGATGGATCCCGTCCGCACCGACGACCTCGCGCGCTGTCCCTCGGGCTACGAGATCACGACGCGCGGCTTCCGCAACCGGACGGGCATGGACGCCGTCGAGTGGGCGAAGCGCGCGGAGGGGCTCGGCGCGGGCGAGATCGTCGTGAACTCGGTCGATGCCGACGGCACGCGGGCCGGGTTCGAGCTGACGATCACGCGCCTCGTCGCGGACGCGGTCGGCGTCCCGGTCGTGGCCTCGGGCGGTGCGGGATGCTCCGCGCACCTGCGCGACGCCTTCGTCGAGGCGCACGCCGACGCGGCGATCGTCGCCGGCATGCTCCACACGGGCGAATACACCATCGGCCGCATCAAGGACGAGCTCGCCGCCCTCGGCGTTCCCGTCCGGCGCGCGACGCTCGCGTGAACCGCTCCGTCCCCGGGGCCGTCGCGCGAAGCGCGCCCGGGGCTCCGCGGGGCCGTCAGGCGAGGCGCTCGAGGGCGCGGTGGGCGATGTCGGAGCGATAGCCGGCGCCGTCGAACTTGATCTTGATCACGCCGCGGTAGGCGTTGTCGACCGCCTCGCGGATGTCGCCGCCAAGGGCCGTGACGCCCAGGACGCGGCCGCCGTCCGTCACGACCGCGCCGATGCGAGAGGCCGTGCCGGCGTGGAAGACGACCACGTTCTCCTGCTTCGCCGCCTCTTCGAGGCCCGAGATCGGGAGCCCCTTCGGATAGGATTCGGGATAGCCGCCCGAGACCATCACCACGCAGACCGAGGGGCGGGGGTCCCATTCGACCGGGCAATCGGCCAGCGTGCCGTCCATGCAGGCGCGGAGCGCGGGCAGGAGCGGCGAGGAGAGGCGGGGGAGGATCGCCTCGGTCTCGGGATCGCCGAAGCGGCAGTTGAACTCCAGGACCTTGGGGCCGTCCTTCGTGAGCATCAGGCCCGCGTAGAGGACGCCGTGGTACGGGGTGCCGCGGCGGGCCATCTCGTCGACGACGGGCTGCAGGACCTGCGCCTTCACGACGGCCATCATGTCGGGCGTCACGGCCGGGGCGGGGGAGTAGGCCCCCATGCCGCCGGTGTTCGGGCCCTCGTCCCCGTCGAGCAGGCGCTTGTGGTCCTGGGAGGAGGCGAGCGGGACGACGGTGGCGCCGTCGACGAACGCGAGGACGGACGCCTCCTCGCCCTCGAGATACTGCTCCACGAGCACCTCGCGGGCGGAATCGCCGAACTTGGCGTCGACGAACATGTCCTTCAGCGCGGCCTCGACCTGGGCCTCGTCCATGCAGACGCTCACGCCCTTGCCCGCGGCGAGGCCGTCGGCCTTGAGGACCACGGGGACGCCGAGCCGGGCGATGGCGGCGCGGGCCTCGGCCTCGGTCCGGACGACGACGTCGTCGGCGGTCGGGACCTGCGCGGCGCGCATGACCTCCTTGGCGAAGGCCTTGCTCCCCTCCAGGCGCGCGGCCGCCCGGACGGGGCCGAACGCGGCGAGGCCGGCCTCCTGGAAGGCATCCACCACGCCGAGGCAGAGCGGGACTTCCGGGCCGACGACGGTGAAGTCGGGCCGGTTCTCCTTCGCCCAGGCGAGGAGGCCGTCGACGTCCTTGGCGGCGATCGGGACGTTGGTCGCGATGGCGGCGGTGCCGGCGTTGCCGGGCGCGCAGAAGAGCTGCGCGGACGGATCGTCCCTGTGGAGCTTCCAGACGATGGCGTGCTCGCGGCCGCCGTTTCCGATGACGAGGAGTTTCATGGAGCGGGATGAGAATGGGTGGAAAGGGCCAAGATTGTAGCCCGGATGCGGCGGAAAGCAAGGAAAATCGAAAGGTCTGGACCTTCCCCACTTTTGCGGCGCGCGGCCTCGGGGCGGAGCGCAGGGGCTC
>CAMOEO010000015.1 GCA_946612175.1 uncultured Verrucomicrobiota bacterium | reverse complement strand
TCGGGCAGAAGCCTTGTCCGAGTCCAAAGAGTAGCACGCCCACACGTGGAAGCGCAATCGATTTTGTGCCAAACTTTTGCATATTCCGTGCCACGGGGAAAAGCGTAGGCATCGGAAGATCGATGGAAAGGGTGGATTTTCCGGCCGGAATCTGCTAGAGTGACGCCTATCCCGGCGGCCTCGCCGCCTTCCCCCACCCTCCCGCCGGCCGGTTCCGGATCCCGTTCGGTGGAAATCTGCGAAACGATCCGATCATCCGAAAGGATCGAAGAACATGGCCTACGTGAAATGGAGCCTCGGAACGCTCGAGGCGTTCTGCACCGACGTCTTCAAGGCGTTCGGATTCGGCGAGGAGGACGGAAGACGGATCACCGACGTGCTGCTGACGGCCGACCTCTACGGCATCGAGAGCCATGGCATGCAGCGCATGGTCCGCTACCACAAGGGCATCGCGAAGGGGACGATCCATGTCGACGCCCGGCCGGAGATCGTCTTCGAAACGCCGGTCAGCGCCGTCGTCGACGGCCATTCCGGGATGGGGCAGCTCGTCGGCGCGTTCGCCATGGAGAAGGCGATCGAGAAGGCGCTGGCGTCCGGCATCGGCATCGTGACCGTGCGCGAATCCAACCACTACGGCATTTCCGGGTACTACGCGAAGATGGCGGCGGAACGGGGCCTCATGGGCTTTTCCTGCACGAACTCCGAAGCCATCATGGTGCCGACGTTCTCGCGCAAGGCGATGATCGGGTCGAACCCGATCGCCGTGGCCGTCCCGGCGGATCCGCATCCCTTCTTCTTCGATGCCTCGACGTCGGTCGTGACGCGCGGGAAGCTCGAGATGTACAACAAGACGGGAACCCCCCTGCCCGCCGGCTGGGCGCTCGACGAGAACGGCGCGCCGTGCGACGACGCTCCGCGCGTCCTCGCCAACATCGTCGGCAAGAAGGGCGGCGGCATCATGCCTCTCGGCGGCTCCGAAGAGGCCCTCGGCAGCCACAAGGGATACGGCTGGGGCATGGTCGCCGAACTCTTCAGTTCCATCCTCTCGCTCGGCGTGACGAGCGACCGGTGCTGCACGTTCCCCGACAAGACGGGGATCTGCCACGGATTCGCGGCGATCGATCCCGCCATCTTCGGCGATCCGCGGGCCATCCGGGAGCATTTCTCGGACTACCTGCGCCGTCTGCGCGAGGCCCCGAAGGCCGAAGGGCGCGACCGCATCTACACGCACGGCGAGAAGGAGGTCGAGGCGGCGGCCGACCGGCGCGCCAACGGCGTTCCCGTCAACGACGGGACCATGGTCGAACTGCTCGACCTGTGCAACTACCTGAAGCTCGATTTCGCATCGTACTTCCCCGGCTACGCCCCTCCCGCGTTCACCGGGTTCGCCGGGAACTACTGAAGACGGGCCCGGACGCCGGGAGGAGCCCTCCGCGCGCCGCCGCCCCGCGCACGCGGGACGGCGCACCGCCTTCGGGCGAGCGGCGACGCCGCGAGAACGAACCGATGCGGGGGCGGGCGGGATTCCGCCCGCCCCCGCGAAGTTCCGTCATTTCACGATGAGCACCGTCCCCGCGCCGAGGACGCGGAGCGTGCCGCCCGCGCCGTCGGCCGTGTCGACCACCTCGGCAAAGCCGAGCGCCTGCAGCTGCGCGGCGGTGTAGAGGCCGGGTTTGACATTGGTCTTGCCGATGTGCGCGGTCGTAACCGCGAGGCTGGCTCCGCAAAGGTCAAGCTGCGACGTCGCATCGACGGAAAGGGAAGCGAGTTTCAATGGGGTCGCAATGGCGCATTTGGCGTAATGGGACACCTCAAGGGAGCTCCGTTGCAGGTCGGTGGCGTCATCCGGATGGGCGCCGTTGGCAGGAATCGGCGTGTAGGGGTTGCCCAGAAAGGCGGCTGTTCCGGAACGCGGCGTGCCGTCTACGAGGATTGTCCCGCACCCTTCGCCTTGCGCCGCCGTCTGGAGATAGACCGTACCGGGCGCGGTCAATGGCGAAGAACTGGTCGTGTCGCGGCGCGCGGAAATCCTCCCCGAGAAACCGCCGAACGTCGCGCCCGCGCCCGTTAGGCGGACGGCCACGCGCCCGCAGGACTCGACCGAGTAGCCGTCGGCGTGGATCGCCCCGGAACCCGCGAGCGCCCCCGCCGTCACGTTGATCGAGCCGCCCGCGCCGCGGACGCCCTTGTTGCCGCCGCTGTGGCCGTCGGAATTGATCTCGCCATCGAGCGTCAGCGTCCCGCCCACCGTCAGCTTCAGCACGCCGCCGCCGGGCTGGTAGTAGCTGTTGCTCTGGAACCGCGCAGGAAGCAGCGGATTCAGGATCGAGCCGTAGGCTTTGCTTCCGCCGGTCAGGGAGGACGTGTCGTAGCATCCGCCGTGGGAGCCCGTTCCATACCCGGCAAAATAGTAGCTTGCGTTCTGCCCGAAACCACTTAGTCGCACAGATAGGGAGCTTGTCGAATCGACGGTCAGGTCACCCGTCACGGAGATGGAGCAGACGAACGTGTCGTAGGTCGCGACATCTGCGCCGTTTGCGATTGTCGCCGAGCGGTTGTACCGGCCCAGCATCGCCCCTTGCTCAAGCGAAAGGCTGCAGTCGAGAACCAGGTTCGTGTAGACGGCAAGCTCCCATTTTCCGCGCATCGTCTGGGTGGCCGACGCACCGATGTCGAGCGTGCCGGCCGTGACATAGATCGACGAACTCGCAGCGGCGGCATCCGAAAGCGCAGTTACGGAGGCAAGTCCGTTCGGGAGATGGAGCGTTGCACCATCGGGAATCACAAGCTGGCACCATCCGCCAAGGCGCACTTCGTCGAACGTCCAGTCCCCTTCGGTTGTGACGCCCGTACGCGGTCCACCATCCTTTTTGCCCGTCTCCTTCGGATTGTCGACGACAAGCACGCCGTGTGTCATGGCCGAATCCTTGAGATAGACGGTGCCCGCGCCACCCGAGCCCTTGGTGCCTCCCGTGGCATAGGCGGCCGCAGAAACCGAAAGCGTGGCCAAGTCGACCGCGTTCGTGGTAATGAGCGCCACGCGCCCGCCCGCGCCGGTAAGAACGCTGTTGGCGTTGCCCGTCGCGTAGGTATATCCTGCACGAATCGTTCCGGAACCGGTGACGGACGGAGCCTCGACAAGGATCGACCCGCCCGCGCCGCAGGCGAATGCCTTCGACTCGCCGTCCGCAAGAATCGTTCCGTCCACGACAACGGCCGTTCCCGCAACAATGTGCACCGCACCGCCACCGGCCGCCTTCTTGGCGTCGTTGTCGGTGCCCGACCAGGCGGCCGAGCCGACGTCGACAGGATACTTCGGATTGCCATAACAAGCTCCCGACGAACTGACGGATCCGCCATGTCGGGCGATGGGGCTGCTGCCAGCCGTCTGCTTGACGCCCTTGCCGACGGCGTTGACCGAACCGCCGGAGCCGATGGTCAGCGTGCCACCCACCGCGACGTTCAGACGGTAGGTCTCGCCGCTTTTGATATCGTCATTGGATGCCTGAGAGGTCGTCGTGAAAGAAAGCGGATGCGACCAGGAGCCTGCGTTCAATGTCGCATCTCCCGTGACCGTGAAAACGGAAAACGCACCGGAATAGGTCGTGTCGAACGTCACCGTCCCCGGGTAGACCTCCGTTTGCGTCCAAGAGGCAACGGTCGCCGTTGCAGCGGCGTCCCATTCGCAGTTCGCCGTCGAGAAGCGACCGTCGAAGAGAACGTTGTCGGAAGCAGTCGGCGCGACGCCCGCAGACCAGTTGGAACCGACGGAAGCACGCCCGTCCGACGGCGCAACCCAGGCGTTGTATCCGGAGGGGACGGTAAGATTGGCGATGTCGAGCGTCGCCGAGGCGGACGCCGGGAGCTCGTAGTTGCCGGCGGCGAGCGTCACCGTGACAGTGACATCTTCCGTGACGGACGCATCCATGAGCGGCGTCACAAGAAGATACCCAGTGGCTTCACCTGCGGGAATCGTCACGGCCGCAGGCGCGGCCCAGGTCGTTCCCTCGGCAGCTCCGGAGGAGGAGGAGGAAATCGTGTAGTTCACAGTCAGCGGAAACGGAGAAGAGTCAACGCGCGAAACGGCAACTGTACCCGCAACAGGACCGTTCTCGTTCGCGTCCGTCGTCGCGCCGAGCGTCAACTCACCCGTATAGAAACTGCCAACGGTCTTCTCGTCCGTGCCGTTGCTGTTAGCGGCAAGTACGGAGACTTGATACGTCTTGTTCGCCGTAAGTCCAGTAATGGCCCATGTCGCCGTGCCGCCCTCGGCGACGGACTGGGTTGCGTTCGTCGTCACGGTTTCGCCATCCGACAGAATGTACGAAAGGTCGGCGGCGTTCGCGTCCTCCGTCGCCGTGAGCGAATAGGTCGCCGCGCCCGTGCGGGAGAGTGACACGTCGCCGAGAACCGGCGTCACGGTATGCTCGTAGAAGCGGACCTCCGAAAGGCCTCCGTTGCCACCGCCCCAATTGGACGTGATGACGAACACGACCCACTGCGCCTCAACGTCCTCGAACGTGATCATGTCCTCACCGGCGTAAGTTGCATTGCCAGGCGCCTGGGGCAGTACGAAACTGTCCTTGAGCTTCGTCCAGTTCGAGCGGATGTACGCAATGGGCGTCTGCGACGAGGCGTTGGCGATCTCGGAACTGGCGGTGTAGTAGATCTCCATGTCTTTGACACCGCGATTAGAATACTGCCCCCAGTTGTAGTTCCATATCTTGATGGCGTTGAGATACACGACTCGCCCCAGATCGACCTTGAACGAGCCGGGAGAGGCCGCCGAAACGCTTCCCGCCTCCCACATCTTGTTGTTGGCGGCATCCGACTGATGCGTTCCATCCGCATTCATGCCGGCGCCGTTGACGGCGTAGAGCGCCTTGCGCGAGCCGCCACCGTTTCCGGAGGTCGTGTTTGCGACGACGGTGAGCGTCGACGGGTCGATCAACGAGTGAATGTCGCCGGCAGATGCTGTGGAAAGAGCGGCGGCGAGGAGGAGGGAGATAATTCGTTTCATGGTCGGGTGGTCTGGTAGTCTGGTGGTCGGGTGGTCGGGATGGTCACGGCCGGGAGATGAAGCACTTCCGAACGGGGCTACATTGTAGCGCAAGGGCGCGCGCGAGGCAACTGCTTTTGTGCCAAAAATCGGCAGATTCCGTGCCAAATGAACTTCGCTCCGGGGCGAGTCGTGGCGGGGTGCGGGGCACGGAATCGGCTGGAATTCGGCACGGAATCAATGGACGGCCCGCGTCGGTTCTGGTAGACTTGACGATGCACGGGCGAGGTTTCGTCCGGCGCGAAAAACCAGGGAGACAACCATGAAGACTTCGTTCCTCAAACCGATTCTGGCGGGCGCGGCCCTCGCGGCGCTCGCGGTCCCCGCGGCGCGGGGCGAGACGCCCGCGACCCTCGCCGTCGAAGGGCGCGGCCTGCCGCAGGTGGAGGGCGTCGTACGAAACGGCGACAAGGTCGAATGGGGCTTCGCGAACTTCGTCGCGTTCGGCCCGGGCTGGGCCTTCACGGCGCAGGACTTCGCCCTCAAGGAGGGCAAGAAGGGGACGGTCGACGACCCCGAGCTCGGCCGCGGCCTGCTGTTCACGGGCAAGATCTGGGCCGGCTCGCGCGGCCTCGCGGTCCGCGAGGAGTTCTTCGACGTCTCGAAGGACGGCGCCGCCAAGGTGCGCGCGCGCTGGACGATCTCCTCGCAGGACGGCAGGCCGATGGCGCTCGAGCGCGCCTACGTGGGCTTCCCGCTCGCGCTCGCCGACTTCGCCGGCGGTACGATCTCCGGCCGGCCGATCCCGGCCACCTACGAGACGGAGTGGATCGGCGTCGGCGACGACAAGTCCGCGATCGAGGCCGTCTCGAAGGACGGGAGCAAGATCCTGCGCCTCGCCGTCGCGAAGGGCGGCGCCGTGCTGTGGGACGGCCGCTCCCAGAAGCCGCCGCGCGACTGCCTCGACCTGCGGATCGACTTCCCCGACGCGAAGGGCGCGGCGCGCTCGACCATCGAGTTCGACTTCTCCGGCGCGTTCGCCGACTCGCTCAAGAAGGCCGGAGGCGTCGTGAAGCTCGGCCTCCCGCCGCCGCCCATGAAGGCCGTTGCCGGCGACAAGTGGGTCGTCTTCCCGTGGACGAACGACGTGAAGCCCGGCTCGATCCTCGATTTCTCGACGGTCGTCCCGCGCGACGCGCCGGCCGGGAGGTTCGGCTTCGCGCGCGTTTCGCCCGAGGGGCACTTCGTCTTCGAGAAGGACGCGAAGAAGGCGCCGCGTCGCTTCGTCGGCGGCAACCTCTGCTTCAGCGCGAACTTCCTCTCCAAGGAGCAGGCCGACCAGGCCGTGCGGGACTTCGTCGCGCGCGGCTGGAACACGATGCGCCTGCACCACCTCGACGTCACGATCACCAAGGACGAGTGGAACGACATCTGGAACCGCCGCACCTGGTCCGAGATCGACCCAGCGAAGCTCGACCGCCTCGACTACCTCGTCGCGGCGTGCAAGAAGGCCGGGATCTACGTGACCTTCGACCTCTACGCGATGGGCAGCTACGGCAGCTGCGAGGGCTTCGACAAGCCGCTGCACTGCGGCACCATCAAGGCGATCGTCCCGATCCACAAGCCCGCCGAGGACCTGTGGTTCAAGCGCTCGATGGAGCTCTTCGACCACGTGAACCCCTACACGGGGACCAAGTGGAAGGACGAGCCCGCCGTTCTTTTCGTGACGCTCCTCAACGAGGACTCCATCGCGTCCGTCTGGTGGGGCGCGGCGGACGTCTACGTCGCGAAGTACAACGAATGGGCGAAGGGCAAGGGATACCCGGCGCTCGGGAAGGAGGACATCGGCAAGCACAGGGAGTTCGCCGAATTCGTCTACGAGGTGAAGGCCGGCGCCAACCGCCGCATGACGAAGCGCCTCAAGGAGGCCGGCGTGCGGACCCTGATCTCCGGCGGAAACTGGTGGGAGAACATGGCCCAGACCTACGAGCGCGAGGCGCTGGAGGTCGTCGACAACCACCAGTACGCCGACATCCCCTACCAGGGCGACTACGGCAAAGCGCCGTTCCATTTCAACAACCAGGCCAACCTCCAGAACGGCAGCCCGGCCTACGCGTCGCCGATCATGATGGCGCCCACGCGCGTGTTCGGCAGGCCGTTCACCGTCACCGAGTGGAACTTCTGCAACCCGAACCAGTGGCGCGCCGAGGCGGGGCTCGCGATGGGCGCCTACGCCTCGCTCCAGGACTGGGACGCCATCTACCGTTTCGCGTGGAGCCACGACCGGGGCAACATGTTCGGCCCGAGCCCGTCGAAGGGCTTCGACATCGTGACCGACCCGCTCTCGCAGCTCACCGAGCGCCAGGCCGTGCTGCTCTTCGGGCGGCGCGACGCCGCGCCCGCCAAGGGGAGCGCCGCCTACGGCGTCACGGCGGACGAGGCCTTCGCCGGCGGCCTCGGCGACATGTGGTCGCGCGGCCTCTACCCGCGGCCCTTCACGGAGCTGGCGTACACGACGCGCATCGGCTCGTTCGCCGCGGACGGCGGGAAGAAGCCCGCGATCGCGGTCGACAAGGTCTACACCGCCGCGAACAAGGGCGAGATCCCCGCCTTCAACCGGGCCGGCGTCTCCGAAACGCGCGAGACCGCGATCGACTACAACAAGGGATCGCTGCGCGTCTCCACGCCGCGCACGGCGGGCGTCTGCTCGCTGCGCCGGGCGGACCTCTCCGCCGGACCGCTCTCCGTCTCCGGCGCAACCGCGTTCTGCTCCGTCTCCGCCTCGTCGATGGACGGCGCCGATCTCGAGCGCTCGAAGCGCATCCTGGTCCTCCACCTCACGGACGTCCTGAACACCGGCGCCGTGTTCACCAGCGACAAGCGCACGGACATGACGGCCTGGGGCGAGCTGCCCTACCTGGCCGCCGCGGGCGAGGCGAAAATCGCGCTCAAGAACGCGAACCCCGACCTCAAGGTCTGGGCGGTCGCCGCGGACGGCACGCGCCTGCGCGAGGTCCCCGCGGCCTATGACGGCGGCGTCTACCGCTTCACCGCGCGCCTCGCCGCAGGCGAGGGCGCCGACGCCCCCACGATGATCTACGAGCTCGCCGTCATGCGGGGAGAGGCGAACGCGGCGCGGACGGCGGCGACGACGGGGAGCTTCGGGCGGCGGTAGCCGTCGTAGATTCCCGCGAGGTTCTCCGCGAAGGGCTTGCAGCGGACGGTGGCGCCGCCGCGGTGGAAGCTGCGGCAGTCGGTGAGCTGCCAGACCGTGAAGCCGGAGATCTCCGGACGCGCGGCGACCGCGCGCGCGGCGTCCGCGAGGTACTCGGCCTCGAACTCCTCGGTCCACTGCGCGGCGGCCGCGTCGTGGCGGCCGTATTCGCCGCACGTGCCCATCTCGGAGACGAGGATGGGCTTGTCCGGCCACTTCGAGCGGAAGTAGGCGACGATGCCGGCGAGGTCCTTCTCCATCAGTTCCTTCAGGTGCTCCGGCGTGCCGGGGTCCGAGCCGATCCAGCCCGGATAGGTGTTGAACGAGACGACGTCCGTGTTCTCGTTCGCGACGTCGCTGTCGTTGTGGTTGCACGCAAAGGTGACGAGCCGCCCCGAGTCGAAGGCGCGGATCTGCGCGATGATCCGATCGGCGATCGCCTTGCCCGCGGGCGTGGCGCTCTCGAACTCGTTGAGGAACCCGAAGAGGATCACGGACGGGTGGTTGAACGACTTCTCGACCATCCGACGCGCCTGCGCGAGGTTGTCCGCGAGGAACTCGGGGCGCGCGAACTCCGTCTGCGCCCGGTCGTTCCACGCGGTGCCGTTGCCCCATCCGAGCGTCTCCTCCCAGACGAGAAGGCCGTGCTCGTCGCACAGCTCCAGGAAGCGGTCCGCCTGCGGGTAGTGCGCGCCGCGGACGAAGTTCGCGCCGAGCGACCTGAGGTTCTGGATGTCGGCGAGCATCACGGCATCGGGCGTCGCCGCGCCGAAGGTCGGGTGCGCCTCGTGGCGGTTCGCGCCGCGGAGGTAGAGCGGTTCGCCGTTGAGGAAGAGGCGCCCGGAGCGGGCCTCGATCGTGCGGATGCCGAACTTGGTCCTGATGGTCGGATGGTCGGGATGGTCGGGATGGTCGGGATGGTCTTGATGGTCGGGATGGTCGACAAGCTCCACGGTGTGGAGGTTCGGCGAATCCGGGGACCAGAGTCGGAAGTCCGGAACGCGGACGGTCGCGCGGCCGCCGCGGAAGGCCGCGGGGACGGCGCTCCTGCCGTCGAAGACGAGGGTCGCGTCGAAGTCGGGCTCCGGGAAGCGCACGGCCTCGATCTCGACGGTGCCGTCGCGGACGTCGCGCGTGCGGACGCGAAGGGCGCGGTCGTCGAAGACGAGCGACACGCCGTGATAGAAGCCGCCGTACAGGTAGAAGTCGTAGTAGGGCTTCGCGAGCGTGAGGCGAGGCTCGTCGAGGCGGTTGCCGAGCGCGGCGGCGAGCACGTGCTCGCCTGCGGCGAGCGGACCGGTCGGGAGACGGAGCGTCGAATACGGCAGGGCGCTTTCGCCGATCGGGCGGCCGTCGAGCCAGAAGGCGCCGACGAGCCCCATTCCCGCCACCTCGAGCCATGCGGCGGGGACGTCGCGGTCGAGGCGGAACCCGCGTCGGTAGAGGCCGACGCCGCGCCTCAGGTACCAGTCGGGAAGCGTGTCGAAGCACGCGGGCACGGCGATCGTGCAGGCGGGCTCGAAGTCGGGGCGGGCGGCATCGGCGAGGAGCGCGCCTTCCTCGAAGCGGAAGGCCCAGGAGCCGTTCAGGGAAAGGGGGGACGGTGGATTCATGCCGCCCATTCTAGCAGAAGCGCCGGGGAGGGGCAATGGACCGAGAGGACCTCGCCCGCGGCGAGAACGGGATGGATTTCCCCGAGGGAATCTGCTACACTCGTCGGCGTTGGGCGATTCCTCGTCCTCCTCCCCTGCCCTTTCCCCCTCTCCCCCGCCTGGATTCCCGGCTTGAACCTCCGCGGCCTCCTCTAGCCCTATCCCTCCCCTCCGCCATGGACGACGAAGAATCCCTCCAGTGGCTCAACATCGGCGCGCTTCCGCGCGTGGCGGAGTTTCCCTTCCGCGTCTCCACGGTGGGCTGGGTCGCCCGCGCCGGCGGCGGCTACCACGGCACCCACGAGGGCGGGCTCGAGTTCTGCCTGCGGCTCCGGTCCGAATCCCCGGTCGCGGTCGACCGCTTCGACGGCCGCGAATGGCGGACGCCCTACCCCCACCTCGTGGTCGAGCGCCCGGGGCCGCTGCACGAATACGAGGAGCGGGAGCTCGTCGAGGCGTTCTTCTTCATCTACCAGCCGTCGATGTCCCCGCTGCTGGAGCTGGCGGGCGTCCGGTTCCCCGAGCCCGTGATGCCGTTCGCCCTCACGAGCCGGCTGCTCCGGATCGTCGACTTCGCGCGCGCGGAGCTGTTCCCCCGCATCGCGGAGCGCGGCGTGGCGGACGAGATCGACGCGCTCTGCTGGGGTCTGCTCTCCAACCTGCTCGCCCAGCGGCCCGCCGCGGAACCCCGCCGCGCGGAGCCGGGCGGCGGCCGATCCCCCGGCGTGAACGCCGGGGACGCCGTGGCGCAGCGCCTCCGCGCCGCCGAGGAGCGGATGCGGCTCGGCTTCGCGGAGGCGATCGACTTCGCCGCCCTCGCCCGCGAGGCGGGGCTGTCGCGCCGCACCTTCTTCCGGCGCTGGGCGGACGTCTTCCGCGACACGCCCCAGGCGCACCTTCGCGAGATCCGCCTGCTCAACGCCGCGCGCGGGCTCGTGCTCGACTCGCGCTCGGTCTCCGAGGTGGCGGTGTCCTGCGGCTTCCCGAACCCGGCCTACTTCTCGTCGCTCTTCCGGCGCCGCTTCGGCGCCTCGCCCCAGCGCTACCGGTCGCAGCAGCTCAAGACCCTCGGCTGGCGCGACTACCACGGCCCGATCACCTAGGGCGCGGGCGGATCGACGACGATCGCGGCGCGGTCGCAGACGAGCGTCGGCGCGTCGGAGAGCGGGAGTCCCTCGAGGCGGAGCAGGCCGTCCGCCGCGGGATCGACGCGAGGCGACAGGGCGAAGACGTCGCCCGTGAGGAGGTTCACGAGGACCGGGTCGCGAAGCGCGTCGAGATCGTCGCGCGGAAGGATCTCCAGCGCCGTGCGCGCAGTCCCGTCGGACCACGCGCGCTGGGGGTCGGTCGCCATGTAGTAGACGTAGAGCGGCGTGCGGCCGCGCGCGAAGGCGAGGCAGCGGATCGTCGCGCGGTCCGGCGGCGGCGCGTCGCCGGGGGCGGCCGCCCTCGCCGCGGAGAAGGCCTGCCCGGCGACGGGGCGGACGCCGTCGCGGAACACGGCGGCGACCGAGGCGAGCGCGCGGAAGGCGGGCTTGGGCGTGTAGACGAGGCCATTGAGGACGCCCTGCCGCGCGACCTTGCGCGCGTTCTGCTCGGTGTGCCCCATCTGGTAGCCCTTCTTCATCATGTCGGCGGCTTGGAAGTACGAGGAGAGCGGGATGCCGAGCGAGAAGTCGAGCGTGAAGCGGCGCAGGAGCCAGACGGCCTGCGCGCGCTCGCTCTCGCGGACGATGCGCGGCTGCCAGTACTTCTCCGGCGTCCACGAGGCGAAGCCGCTCTCGCCCTGCCAGACCTCGACGTCGCGCCCGCCGCGGCCGGCGCCGCGGAAGAAGACGCGCAGCCACTTTACGCGGGCGGGCCAGTCCTTCTCCGGGAGCGGATCGTAGGGGTGCAGCGAGAAGAAGTCGAGGTGCCTCAGGCCGCCGGCGCGCTTGAATTCGTCCAGATACGGCGTGGGGAAGCCCATCACGCAGCCGCCGCAACGCGCGTCCGGCTGCGCCTCGCGGAGGGCCGAGGCCGTGATCTCGACGAGGCGGGCGTATTCCGTCGCGTTCGGGTCGCGGGGGCGCCAGAAACCCTTGCCGTTGGCCTCGTTCCAGATCTCGAAGTGGTCCACGCGACCCCGGTAGCGCTCCGCAAGCGCGCGGCAGAAGCGCTTCCACGCCTCCTCGCACTCGGGGCCGTAGTGGATCGGGACGAACCCGACGGAGGCCTCGCCGAACGTGTCGCCCATGTAGAGCTTGTTGCCGAAGCCGACGTTGAACCACACGCCGATGCCGCGGCTCGTGAGGTTGGAGACGATGCCGTCGAGCCACGTCCAGTCGTAGACGCCCTTCTCCTTCTCGCACTTCCACCAGCCGGTCTGGACGCGGGCGTTCTTGACGCCGATCGCGGCGAGGCGGTCGTAGCAGGGCTCCGGGTCGAAGAGGTCGCGGTCGAGGCACTCGAACCCGATCGAGACGCCGCTCTCCCGCACCTCGGCGGCGGGGACGGGGCGGAGCTTGCCGAGGAACGGGAACGATGCGCCGCCGGGGAGCGGCTGCGGCAGGCCGCGCACGTCGCGCAAAAACGCGAGGCAGCGCCGATGGACGTCCGGGTAGAAGACGTGCTTGGCCTTGTTGCCGGCGTCCCACATCGCGTGGCCCTGGTTCTTGCGGTCGAAGTCATAGAAGTAGGTCTCCGCGGGGAGTCCGCGGTCGGTCATCGCACGGGCGAGCGAAATCGCCGACTCGATCGGGACGACCGTGTCGTTCCAGCAGTGCGCGAAGAGAACGGGCGGCGCGTCGTCCGAGAGGTGCGCGGCGGGGAACGCCGCCGGGTCGATCGGGCCTCCCGCGAAGAGCGCCGCGTAGCGGTCGGGGTTCGCGGCGGCGTCGGGCGCCGGGTCGGCGATGCCGGAGACGGAGATCACGCCGAACACGTCCCGGCGCGGCAGGCGCAGGCCCGTCATCAGCGCGAGGTGGCCGCCGGCGGAGGCGCCGAGGATGGCGATCGGAGCGCCCGCGGCGGGAGCGAGCTCCGGCATGCCGTCGCACGAGACGAGCTTGCGCGCGGCGGCGAGGCAGTCGTCGCCGATTGCCGGCCACGCGGCGGCGGGCGCAAGGCGGTAGTCGACGTTGTAGACCGCGTAGCCCGCGTCGCGGAAGAGCGCGGCCTCGTCCGCGAGCGTGCCGCGCAGGTACTTGTCGGATCGCCAGCCGCCGCCGTGCAGCAGCAGAAGCTTCGGCGTCGCGGCGGTGATCCCGCCGGCGGGGAGGTAGAGATCGCCCGTCTGCATCGGATCGGCGCCGTAGGGAACGGCGGCGGGTACGGCGTCGCCCGCGGAAGCGACGGCGGCGGCGAAGGAAAGGGCGGTCATGGCGGCACGGAAAATGGGTTTCATAGGAGGACGGAGGAGGGTCGGAGCCGCCCTACGCGAGCAGGGCGGCGGCGTGTTCGGCGAAGCGCGCCGGGGCCTCGGCGGCGGTCGTCTCGCGCGTCGTGCGGACGCCGGCGGCGCGGCAGTCGTCGAGCCAGGCGCGCGCGGCGGCGGCGCGGTCCTCGCCCCAGCGCCAGGAAACGCCGGCGCTCTTGCAGAGGGCGCGGCATGCGTCCCAGTGCAGCAGGATCGCATGGCGTGGCGAGAGGAGCTCCCGGCGCACGCGCGAGGCGTACGGCTCGCCGGCGGAGGACGCCGCGTCCGCGGCGTCCTCCATCGCGAGCGCGGCGGCGACGATCGTCGCGGGCGCCATCCAGCCCGCGCAGTCCGCGTGGTAGCACCGGACGGGGATCTCGCCCGCGGCGGGCGGGCCGTTCACGAGCGCGACATAGCGCAGGACGTACGGCGCGGCCGCCGCGCCCCAGTAGCCGCGCGCGAATTCGCGGACGAGCGCGCGGTCGTCCGCGGCGGGGTCCCAGAGCAGGTGCGAGAGCAGCCACGTGCGCAGCGGCGCAAGCTCGCCGGCGCCGGAGCAGGTGTCGCCCTGCTCGAAGACGCCGACCGCGCCCTTCTCCGCGAAGAGCCGGACGTTGGGTCCGAGCGAGAACAGGTTGGGATGAGGGAGGAGGTAGTCGTGGAAGTCCGTCACGTAGTCCCACACGAACACCTGCCCCGGCGCAAGCGCGGTCCAGTCCTCCAGGTCGCGGACGAACGCGCGGCTGGCGGGATCGCGCGCGGTCGCGAGCGGCGTCGAGAACGGGCACTCGATGTCGCAGAGGCGGACGAGGACGTTGCGGCGCGGGCGGACGCCGCGCGGCGCGCGGCGCGTGTACTGGTAGGCGAACGTCTCGACCGTGACGCGCGGGAACTCGCGCTCCACCGCCTCCGCGACGCGGTTCACGAAGCGCAGCAGCGGACCGGACGGCACGCCGCCGGTCTCGGCCTCGACCGCGCGGCACGCGTCGCACTCGCACGCGCCCTGCCAGTCGTTCTGGCTCACGGAGAGGAAGTCGGAGTCCGGATCGGCGCGGAGACGGCGCAGCGTCTCCTCGACGAAGGCGGCCTCCATCTCGGGGTTCGTGAGGCAGAGCTGCTTCGGTGCGCGTTCGCCGCCGACGAGCGAGTACCACTCCGGATGCGCCGCGAAATGGAGCGAGGGCGGCAGGATCTCGAAGAACGAGTGGTACGCGCTCTGGCGGCCCTCGAAGAAGTGCATGCGGTGGCAGCCGCCGAGCGCCGGAGGGACGAACCGCGCGTCCTCCGTCGCCCAGCGGATGCGCGAGACGAAGTTGCCCTTGAGCCGCACGCGGAAGGCCGGGTCGTAGGCGCCGAGCGCCGAGACCTCGCGGTAGCGGAACGGCGGCGCGTGGCGGCGGTCGAGCCGCGGCGCGGGCAGCACGGGGCGCGTCGGCCAGTCGGCCTCCGCCGCCGTCCACCAGCGCACGCCGTAGCCCTCTTCCAGCAGCGTGTCGACCGCGTAGATCGGCCCGCGGTCCGGGTGGCCCGCGAGCACCATCCCGCCCTCGACGGGGCGCACGAGGATCTCGTCCGGCGCCCAGGCGGCGCCGTCCGCCGCGGCCTCCGCCGCGCGCGTCGCGCCGACGAAGAAGGAGAAGAAGGGGGCCGTCCCGGCGGAGTCCGCCGCGGCGGACTCCGCCACGAGGGGAACCTCCGCATGCGACATCCGGAAGAGTCCGTCCGCGAGGCGCGCGGCGGCTTCGCGCTCGACGGCCGTCGGCGCATCGGGCAGGACGACGCGGGGCGCGGCCTGCGCCGTGCGTCCGATCGCGGCGGGGATGCTCCAGCCGTTGGCCTCGAGCAGCGCCTCGGCGCGGTCCTCCGCGACGCCCGCGAGCGTCGCGACGATGCGGACCATCCGCGCGCGGAGCTTGCGGTTGGAGGGGCGCAGGTTGACCATCAGGTTCTCGACGACCTTGCCGGTGCGGGCCATCGCGACGGTCGAGACCATGTTGAGCACCATCTTCTGCGCGTTGCCGGCCTTGAGCCGCGTCGAGCCCGTGAGGACCTCCGCGCCGGTGTCGACGAAGATCGGCAGATCCGCCTCGCGTTCGATGGCGGTGCCGGAGTTGGAGCTGAGGCTGGCGGTGACGGCGCCGCGCTCCTTCGCCGCGCGCAGCGCGCCGACGACGTAGGCCGCGCCGCCCGCCGCGGAGACGCCGAGCACGAGGTCGCGCGGCCCGGGCCCGAGCGCGAGCAGGTCGCGCCGCCCCGCCGCCTCGTCGTCCTCGACGCCCTCCGCCGCCCGGAACATCGCCTCGCGCCCGCCGGCCATGAGCGCGACGACCGTTCCGGGATCGACGCCGAACGTGGGCGGGCACTCGGCGGCGTCCTGCACCGCGAGGCGGCCGGACGTTCCGGCGCCGACGTACACGATGCGGCCGCCGGCGGCGAGCGCCGCCGCCGCGGCCTCCGCCACGCGGGCGATGGCCGGCAGCGCCGCCTCGACCGCCTCGACGGAACGGCGGTTGGCGTCGTTCATGAGCCGGAGGGCGTCCGGCGCGGGCAGCCGGTCCAGGTGCGTGGAATCGGGGTTGCGGCGTTCGGTCGAAAGCATGGCGCGGGAGAGGTCAGGAGGAGGACGTGGAGAAGAGCCGGACGGCGCGGCGGTGCGCGCCGAAGACGGGATCGCGCGTCGGGAAGGCGAGGCGCGGACCGTCCGGGCCGAGCGCTTCGGCGAGGAGCGGCCCGAGGCGGTCGGCGCGGCGGCAGAGGCCGCCGCCGAGCACGAGCGGGCCGGCGGCCGCTGCGGGATGCGCGGCGCGGGCGGCCCGCACGAGCGCCGCGATCCGGGCCGCGGCGCGCACGAGGAGGTCCCGCGCAACGGGGTCGCCCGCCGCCTCGGCGTCGAAGACGAGCGGCGCAAGCGCGGCGATGGCGGAGGGGTCGGACTCCTGCAGCGAGGGGAGGCAGTCGAATGCGGGGCGACCGAGGAAGCGGCCGACGGCCTCGGCGAGCGGACCGCCGGGCCCGACGCCGTCGTCGAAGGCGAGGCGCGCGCGCAGCGCCCCGCGCCCGAGCGCGTAGCCGCTGCACGGGTCGCCGACGAGCCATCCCCAGCCGCCGTAGCGGTGCAGCGCGCGGCCGTCGTCCGCGTACACGCACGAGCCGGTGCCGAGGATGGCGGCGACGCACCCGCCGTCCGCCTCCGCCGCCTCGATGACGCAGCGGATGTCGGGCCCGACCTCGATCGGCACGCCGGGCAGGCGCTCGCGGAGGATCGCGGCGAGGCGCTCGCCCTTGCCGTCCGCCATCGAGCCCGCGAGCCCGAGGAACGCGCCGGAGAGCGGCGGAAGGCCGGCGCCGTGCTCCGCGAGGAGGGCGCAGAACAGGTCCGCGGTGCGCTCGGGGCCGAGCGTGGAGACGTTGGAGCCGCCGGCGCGGAAGCGGCGGACCGGGGCGCCGTCCGTCCCCGCCAGAAGGAAGTCGGTCTTCGTGCCGCCGCCGTCGACGCCGAGGAACAGCGGTCCTGCGCCGCCCCGTTTCTGCTCGTTCCGTTCCATGTCGCCGATTCTACCACAGACCGCGACGCGGAAACAAGGCCGCGCCGCGCTCGCGCGCCTGCGAACGAAAAATGGAGGGCTTTGAAAATCGGAGGGGTTTCTGGTAGACTGGGCGGCGCTGCGCCCGCATGGGCGCCGCACGACCTCGCGATGGCGGAAGAACTCACCCCGATGCTGCGGCAGTACC
Organism: uncultured Verrucomicrobiota bacterium; assembly: GCA_946612175.1. Taxonomy (GTDB): domain Bacteria; phylum Verrucomicrobiota; class Kiritimatiellia; order RFP12; family UBA3636; genus UBA3636. The sequence goes on along the minus strand of CAMOEO010000015.1, from coordinate 2,643 downwards.
GCGCGATGAAGCAGGAGATGGACGGCGACACGCTGCTCCTTTTCCGGCTCGGGGACTTCTACGAGCTGTTCATGGAGGACGCCCGGGAGGGCGCCGCGCTGCTCGGGCTCGCCCTGACGCACCGCGCGGGCCACCCGATGTGCGGCATTCCCCACCACGCGCTCGACGCCTACCTGGCCAAGATCGTCCGCGCCGGACGCAAGGCCGCCATCTGCGACCAGATGGAGGACCCGAAGACCGTGAAGGGCGGGCGGATGGTGCGGCGCGAGATCACGCGCATCGTCACGCCCGGCACCATCACCGAGGAGACGCTCCTCGAGGACGGCGCCGACAACTACCTCGTCGCCGTCGTCCCCGACGCCGGCAAGGGCGCCGCGGGCTTCGCCCTCGGTGCGCTGGAGCTCTCCACCGGCGAGCTCTTCTGCGAGCGGCCGGCGGACCGCCCCGCGCTCGTCGCGGCGCTCGTCCGGCTCGCGCCCGGCGAGGCGATCGTCCCCGACCGCGCGGCGGCGGGGGCTCCCGAGGGCCCGCGCGACGCCGAGGTCCGCGAGGCGCTGGCCGCGGCGGGCGTCGCGTGCGTGACGCCGGTGGACGAGTGGTACTTCGACCCGGAGTCCGCCCGCGACCGCCTGCTGCGGCACTTCGGCGTGTCCTCGCTCGACGGCTTCGGCTGCGAGGGCGACCCCGCGGTCGCCGCCGCAGCCGGGGCGCTCCTGCGGCGCGTCGGCGACGACCTCCGGCGCGACCTCGGCCACGTCCGCCGGCTGCGGCTGCGCCCCTCGACGGGCTTCATGGCGCTGGACGCCACGACGTGCTCCCACCTCTCCCTCTTCCCCGAGAAGGGCGGCCCGAAGGGCGCGTCCCTCTACGAGGCGCTCGATGCGACCTGCACCCCGATGGGCGCGCGCCTCCTGCACGCATGGCTCGCGCGGCCGCTCTGCGACAAGGCGGCGATCGACGCGCGGCTCGACGCCGTCGCGGCGCTCGTCGCGGGGCGCGGGGCGCTGACGCCGCTGCGGACGGCGCTCGGCGGCGTCCGCGACCTCTCCCGCGCCATCGCCCGCGTCTCGCTCGGGCGCGGCAGCGCGCGCGACCTGGCGGCGATCGCGACGGCCCTCTCGGCCGTCCCCGCGCTCCGCGAGCGGCTGCTCCCCGCGGCGCCCCCCTCCGCGCTGCTCGCGCGGACGCTCGAGGGGCTGCGGCCGCTCCCGGAGCTGGTCGACCGGATCGTCCGGACGCTCGCCGACGATCCGCCCGCCGCGCTCTCGGACGGCGGGACGATCCGGCGCGGCTTCTCGCCCGAGCTCGACGCGCTGCGCGACGCGCAGGGCGACGGGCGCGCATGGATCGCGGCCTACCAGGCGCGCGAGGCGGAGCGGACGGGGATCAAGAACCTCAAGGTCCGCTTCAACCGCGTCTTCGGCTACTTCATCGAGGTCACCACGTCGCAGCTGGGGAGCGTCCCTCCCGACTACGCCCGCAAGCAGACGATCGCGGGCGGCGAGCGTTTCACGACGCCCGAGCTCAAGGAGCGCGAGGCGCTGATCGCCGGGGCCGAGGAGAAGGCCCTCGCGCTGGAGCAGCGGCTCTTCGACGAGCTCCGCGCCGAGGTCGTCGCGCGCACGGGCGAGGTGCAGGACGTCGCGGACGCGATCGGCCGGCTCGACGTGCTGTGCGCGCTGGCGGACCGCGCGCTCGCGCTGGGGTACGTCCGCCCCGAGATCGACGAGGGCGACGCGATCGACATCCGCGGCGGGCGCCACCCGATCGTCGAGCTGCTCCCCGGCGCGGAGCGGTTCGTCCCGAACGACGCCCGGCTCGATTGCGCCAGGCGGCAGATCCTCGTCATCACCGGCCCCAACATGGCCGGCAAGTCGACCTACATCCGGCAGGTGGCGCTGCTCGTCGTGATGGCGCACGTCGGGAGCTTCGTCCCGGCGGACGCCGCGCGCATCGGGCTCGTGGACCGCGTCTTCACGCGCGTCGGCGCCTCCGACGACCTCGCGCGCGGGCGCTCGACCTTCCTCGTGGAGATGCAGGAGACGGCCAACATCCTCAACAACGCCACGCCGCGCTCGCTGATCGTGCTGGACGAGATCGGGCGCGGCACCTCGACCTTCGACGGCATCTCGATCGCCTGGGCCGTGGCGGAGTACCTCCACGACACGCCGTCCGTGAAGGCGAAGACGCTCTTCGCCACGCACTACCACGAGCTGACGGACCTGGCGCTCACGAAGCCCGGAGTCGCGAACTGCTCGGTGCTCGTGCGCGAGCGCGGCGACGGCATCGTGTTCCTGCGCCGCATCGTCGACGGCCCGGCGGACAAGAGCTACGGCATCGCCGTGGCGAAGCTGGCGGGCATGCCGGCGCCGGTCCTTTCCCGTGCGCGCCAGATTCTTTCGGTCCTCGAGCGCGAGGAGATCGTCGCTGCCGGATCGCCTCCTCCTCCCTCCGCCCCGGAGCCCTCTCCGGACGCCGCCCCCACCGGCCGGCCGCGCGTCCGCCGCCCTCCCTCTCCCGCCGACGAGCGCCAGCTCACGCTCGGGCTGTAGTTCTTTTGTCGCGCCAGTGTCGCGCTAGGCGGAGCGGCACCGCCGCGGGCCGCGATGTCGGCGGACGAGGCCGAGCCGTCGGTGCAGTTCG
>CAMOEO010000014.1 GCA_946612175.1 uncultured Verrucomicrobiota bacterium | reverse complement strand
GGGAGATGGGCCCTTCGCGCGGCGGCGGTTTTATGGTAGAATCGGGGGCATGGAAGACGAAACCGAACCGAAGGGGGCGCAGGGGGCCGCCCCGTCGCCGTTGCTCGACGCCCCCGCGGGGACGGTCGCGCCGCACGTGGGCGTCGTGGCCGTCGTCGGCCGCACCAACGCGGGCAAGTCCACGCTCGTGAACCGCCTCGTCGGCGAGAAGGTCTCGATCGTGAGCCCCGTCGTCCAGACGACCCGCTCGCTCGTCCGCGGCGTGCTCACCGAGGCGCGCGGCCAGATCGCGCTGCTCGACACCCCGGGCCTGCACCGCAGCCGCAGCGTGCTCGGCACGGCGATGAACAAGGCGGCGCGCGCCTCGGTCGAGGGCGCCGACGCGGTGCTGCTGCTCTGCGACGCCTCGCGCGCTCCGGAGATGGAGGACGAGGGCTGGATGCAGCGGCTCGTCCGCTCGCCCGTCCCGGTCGTCGTCTTCCTCAACAAGGCGGACGCCGCGTGCCGCGAGGACGCGTTCCGCGCCTGCTGGGACCGCGCCGTGGAGCACAGCGAGGCGCGCCTGGCCGCGCCGCCGCCCGCGGCCGCGGACGCGGAGGCGCCCGCCCGGCCCGTCAAGCCGTGGAAGCGCCGGAGGCGGGAGGCGGCGCCGCCGCGCCCCGTCGTGCGCCCGCGCTGGCTCCGCGGATCGGCCCGGACGGGGGAGGGCGTGGGGGCGCTGCTCGACGCGCTCTTCGGCCTGCTGCCGGAGGGGCCGATGCTCTTCGACGGCGACACCGTGAGCGACCATCCGCGCAAGCTCGCGGCGGCGGATGTCATCCGAGAGCAGCTCTTCGGGCTGTTCGACGACGAGCTGCCGCACTCGATCGGCGTCTCGGTCGAGACCATCGCGGAGCGCCCCGACCGCTCGGTGCTCGTGAAGGGGACGGTCTATGTCCGGAAGCCGGGGCAGAAGGGGATCGTCCTCGGCGAGAAGGGGCGCACGCTCCGCGCCGCGAAGCGCCGCAGCGAGGCCGCGCTCCGCGCTTTCTTCGACGCGCCCGCGGTCGAGTGCGAGCTCTGGGTGCGCGTCGAGCCCGACTGGGACCAGAACTTCTTCCTCCTGCGCCGCATCGGCTACTGCTGAGCGTCATTTCTCGGTTCCTCCGCGGCTCCATTTTTTGATTGGACATGCACGGGCCTTTCCGCTATGATAAAGGCCCGTCAACGCCCCTCCGGGGAAAACGAGGCCCCTCTCCATGAAAATCCGCTCCACCTTCCTTTTCGCCGGCGCCGCCCTCGCGGCCGCCGTCCTTACCTCCGGCTGCCGCACCGTCCACACGGAAGGCGCCGCCGTTCCTCCGCCCGACGCGCAGGTCGCGCCCGGCCCCGTCCTCGACGACGCGATCCAGCCCGGCGGCGAGATCCGCGACGCCTCGCTCGTCGGCACGCCCGGCACCTACCAGGAGGTCGTCGGCGCCGAGGAGGGCGACGGCGCGAAGACGTTCGAGATCGAGTCCGACGGCCTGAAGGGCCGCACGGGCCGCCACGTCTCGCCCCCGCCGCCCCCGCCGGAGCCCGCGCCCGTCGTCCCGGCCCCCGACTCCGCCGGCGCCGGCGTCTACGTCGTGCAGGAAGGCGACATCTTCGGCCGCATCGCGCAGCGGCACGGCGTCTCGCAGAAGGCGCTGCGCGACGCGAACCCCTCGCTCAAGGATCCGAACAAGATCCGTCCGAAGATGAAGCTGAACCTTCCGCCCCGGGGCACGGGCCTGGGCGCCGCGGCTCCCGCCGCCAAGCCCGCCGCGCCGAAGAAGAAGGCCGCGGCGACGCTCCCGCCCAAGGCCGGCTACACGGTCTACGTCGTCAAGGAGAACGAGATCCTCGGCCGCATCGCGAAGGCGCACGGCACGACGGTGAAGGCGATCATGGAGGCCAACGGCCTCTCGGATCCGCGCAAGCTCCGCGCCGGCCAGCCGATCTACGTCCCCTCGGCCGCGGGCGCCGCCCCCGCGCCGGCCGCCCCCGCCGCGGCGCCCGCCGCGCCGGCGGTGCCGCCCCCGGCCGCGCCCGAGGCGCCTGCGTCGATCGACGACGAGGCCTCGTTCGGCTTCCAGGACTAGGGCGCCCGCGCCATCGCGATGGAAGCCCCGCTTCGTCCGCTGCTGTTCCGCCCCGTCTACAAGGACTATCTCTGGGGCGGGTCGCGCATCGCGGAGCGCTTCGGCCGGACGGGGACGCCCGCGCCGTGCGCCGAGTCGTGGGAGGTGAGCGCGCACCCCGACGGCATGTCCGTCGTCGAGGGCGGCCCCTTCGACGGCCGCACGCTCGCCGACCTCTTCGAGGCGTACGGCCCCGCGCTCGCGGGGACCTACGCGGAGGGGCCGCGCTTTCCGCTGCTCGTCAAGCTGATCGACGCCTCGAAGCGCCTCTCCGTGCAGGTCCATCCGGACGACGAGGGAGCCGCGCGCCACGGCGGCGAGGCGAAGACGGAGATGTGGTACTTCCTCGACGCCGAGCCGGGCGCGCAGGTCTGCGCGGGCCTCAAGGACGGCGTCGGGCCGCGCATCTTCGCCGACGCGGTCCGCGAGCGCCAGGTCTCCGCGCTGCTGCGCGCGGTCGACGCCGAGCCCGGCAAGGCGCTCTACATCCCGGGCGGCCTCGTGCACGCCATCTGCGAGGGATGCCTCGTGCTCGAGGTCCAGCAGAATTCCAACACCACCTACCGCGTCTACGACTGGGACCGCGTGGGGCCGGACGGCCGGCCGCGCGAGCTGCACGTCGCGAAGGCGATGGAGGCGATCGGCTGGAAGATCGGCGGCGTCGGGCTCTCGACGCCGTTCCCGATGCCCTCCGCCGACCCGCGCAACGTTCGCGAGCGCGTCGTGCGCAGCGACTACTTCACGATGGAGCGCCTGACTCTGCGCGCGCCCGAGCCCGGGACGCTCGACGGCAGGACGTTCCGCATCCTCTTCGCCGCGGACGCCGACCTGGTCGTCACGGACGGGGGAGGGGAGACGGCCATCCCGCGCGGGCGCAGCTGCCTGCTGCCCGCGTCGCTCGGCGCGTACGCCGTCGCCCCGCGCGGGGCGGAGGCGACCGTCCTCACCGTGGAGCTCTAGCGATGGGCGCCCGCACCGCAGCAGGACCTCTCCGCGACGCGCGCCGCCGCGGCGCCGCGGGCGGCGTCACGCCGCTGGAGCTGCTGTTCCTCGTGGCGATCGCCGCGATGGCGGCCTTCGCGTTCGTGCCGGACTACTTCCGGGCGCGCGACGGCGCCCGCGTGCAGCTCGTCGCCCGCGCGGCGGAGCGGTGCGACCTGGCCGTCGAGGAGATGCTCCGGGACGGCGCCGTCACCAACCGGGCGGACGTCACCGCCGCGATGGTGGACCGCTGGCTCGCGGACCGCGGGCGGAATCCCGTGTACTGGCCGAACGGGGCGGACCTCTCGACGCTGGACCTGGCCGATCCCGCCGGGACGAGCGTCGAGGTGGCGCTCCGCGGCGGCGCGAGGCGCGTCTCCGCCGCGGACCGGCGCGACGACTCGGACCTCTCCGACCGCTAGTCGCCCAGCCGGTCGAGCTGCGGGAGAAGGGGGCGGAAGACGGGCGCGAGAAGCGCGGCGCGCGCCGCGCGGCGTTCCGTCGTGTCGGCGTCCGTGTCGCGGCCGTGCGCGGAGGGGGCGTCCTTCGCCTTCTTCTCCTCCGTGCCGCCGTCCGCTGCTGCACCGTCCTTCGCCTCCGCGCCGCCGTCAGCGGCTGCGCCGTCCTTGGCCTCCGCGTCGCCGTGCGCGGCCGGGGCCGTCGCGGCCTCCGCGGCGAGGAGCGCGGGGAGGGCGAGGAGGGGCTCGAGCTCGCGCTTGCGGAGGCGAAGGAGCCCGAGGTCGGCGGCGAAGATCGCGGCGAGGGCCAGATCGATCGCCTCGCTGGCGGGCGCGGCGTGGGCGTAGGCGCCGGCGGCGACGGAGCGCGCGACGAAGTCGAGCAGCTCGGGGGAGCGGTCGTCGAGGAGGCGGAGCCTCGCGTTCTGCTCCTGGCGGGCGACCTCGCGGCAGACGGCGTCCATCCGCGCGACAATGTCCCGCGCGGCGCCCGTGTCGCGGGCGGAGACGATGCGGTAGAGGCAGCCGGGCGCCTCGACGGGGGAATCCTCGCCGGGGAAGGGGCCGTAGACGGGATCGGTCGAGAAGCCGAGGCGGTCGAGCGCGCGCAGCGAGGCGTCGAGCGAGCGGTCGATGCAGAGGCCGAAGAGCGAGACGTCGCAGGAGAGCACGAGCCCGGTGCCGACGTGGTCGGGGTTGGCGGCGAGGTGGCCGTAGTCGGGGGCGTAGGCGAAGGGGGCGGTCTTGCCGACGGCGTCGGCGACGAGGTCGAGCGTCTTCCACTGCCGGACGAAGGGCCCCTCCGAGCGGTCGAAGAGCGCGAGGTGGTCCTCGGCGTTGACGACGGCCGTCATCGCGCCGCCGCCGAGGTCGGCGAACGTCGCCTCGTCCCAGCGGGAGGCCTTGGGGTCGCGGGGGAGGGGAAGCCCCGCGAAGTAGGCGGGGCCGGGGCCCGTCGCGGGATCGAGCAGCGAGGCGAAGGACCCGTCGAGGACGGCGAGGGGGCGGCGCGAGGCGGCGCCCGCCGCGGCGAGGGCGTCGAGGACGCGGGCGCGGGCGTTGGCGAGCCCCGCGGGGGTGGCGCGCTCGGGAAAGACCGTCTGCTCGAGGTTGCGGTAGAGGCCGACGGTGCGGTGCAGGACGATCGTCCCGAACGGGAGGTCGTCGATCCAGTCGCCGGCGCCGCGGCGCGGGGCGGAACCGCGGGAGGGGCGCCTAGCCATCGGTCTCGCGCCTGGCGCCGGGGTCGCGCAGGTCGTGCAGCCGCGCAGAGAGGCGCGCGGCGTCCTCGAAGCGCTCCTCTCGGATTGCGTGGTCGAGCTCGCGGCGGAGGCGGTCGGCGGCGCGGTGGCGGAGCGCCTCGTCGGGATCCTCGCCCGAGCGCGGGGCGGCGGGGACCTGGGCGGAGAGGAACGTCCGGACGTCCGTCTCGAACGTCTCGAAGCAGCGAGGGCAGCCGAGCCGGCGCCGGGCGCGGAGGTCGCCGCGGGAGAGCCCGCAGACGGGGCAGACGGCGTCCGCCGCCCGACGGTCGGGCGGGACGGGCATGCCGAGGGAGAAGAGCACGTCGGTGAGGCCGCGCCCGTCGGGACCGCCCGCGGGGGCGGACGCCGAGACGCGGGCGCAGGCGTCGCAGACGTAGAGCTCCTTCGGCTCGCCGTCGACGACCCGCGAGATGGCGCGCGAGGCCTCCTCGAGATGGCAGATTTCGCATTTCATGGGCGCGGATTATGCCACAAATCGCCGCCGGGGACAAGCCTTGCATTCGGGCGGGGCGCCCCGAGTTCCGCCCCGTTTTGAGCCCCTTGATTTTTGGGGTTGACACGCCCCCCCCTCTTCCGTTATTCTCTGGCCCCGTACGAGGCAATCCCTCCAGACAAAGTCATCCCACGGAGCAAAACCCATGCGTTTCTTCCAGAAGCCCGTTTCCGTCGTTCCGGCCCTGCTGGCCGGGACCGTTGCCGCGACCGCCGCGTTCGGCGCCGCCGCCGACAAGCCCCTGCTCGGCCTGCGCGTCACCACCGGCGTCGCGTACACCGACAACCGCGACTCCATCCCCGACGGCTATGTCCGCGCAGGCGTGCCGATGGACAAGGAGGACCAGTGGTCGTTCTTCGTCGCGCCGACGATCACGATCCATCGCGAGATCTCCGAGCGCCTCAAGCTCAACGGCGGCTATTCGCCCGTCTGGCGCTGGCACGACAACTGCCGGCCCGGCTCGGAGAAGAGCAGGGTCGATCACTCGGCCCGCGTCAACCTCGACTACAAGGTCACGCCCCGCACGCTCCTCTCCGTCCGCGAGACGTACTGGTGGAGCGGCCAGAGGGACTACTTCTACGGCGACGACTACGACTACGACAAGAGCCGCGACAGCCGTCTCGACCACGACTACTACGAGAACCGCCTCAACGTGGCCGTGAAGCAGGATCTCACGCCCGAGGGCGACTACGCGAAGGTCACCGGCCGGTGGCGCATCAAGCGCTACGAGGACAGCGAGCTCGCCGATTCCTCCGACGAGGACGAATACGGTCTGCGCCTCGACCTCATGAAGGTCCTCTCCGAGTACGTCGGCGTCGGCGTGTTCGCGGACTACACGAGCTGGGATCGCGAGGTCGACGCGGCCAAGCGCGCGGGCCTCGTCTTCGATCCGGGCGTCCAGTACGTGACGGTCGGCGTCCAGGGCTACTACGACTTCGACGGCGGCAAGGACAACATGGTCTACGCCTCGCTCGGCTACAACCACGCGTGGTACGAGGCCGACGAGCTGGACAACCAGGATCTCGTCGGCCAGGCCCGCGTCGAGCTCCGCCTCTTCCAGAAGCAGCAGACGCAGGCCCTCGCCGGCATCCGCTTCGGCCGCGACTACTCGGACATCTATCCGTTCTCCTCGCAGCTGGACTTCGCGACCTACCTCGCGGTGACGCACTACTTCGACGAGGAGCGCCGCTACCGCGTGAACGGCTCGATCGAGTACCGCAACCGCCAGTACGACGCGTACGACGACCTCGACCCCTCGGCCGCCCGCTACGGCTACCTCGAGGCGCTCAAGGCCGCCAACAACGGCAAGACCGAGTACGACCGCGATTCCGTCTACGCCCGCCTCTCGGCGACCTGCCGCCTGCTGGACAACCTCTCCGGCAGCGTCTTCTACTCCTACGAGAAGATCGACTCCGACATCGGCAACAGCTACACCGAGAACGTGGTCGGCGCCAACGTGACCCTCACGCTCTTCTAGAAAGCGCGGGGATCCGCAGCCGCCGCGCACGGGCGCGGCGGCCCTTCCTCCCATGACGCCCGCCGGCCGGAACGAGACCGGCGGGCTTTTTTTCGGACAGAACGATGAGCATCGATTCCACGGGCGCAGTCCCCCCGTCCGCCCCCGCACCGCAGTCCAATCCGGCCTCCGTCCCTCCGGTCGGGGCGCCCCAGGCCTTTGCGACCGCCGCCGCCCAGCCCGCGGCGGCCCCCGCGGAGGCCGTCCACTTCCTGGACTACTGGCAGATCCTCTACTCCCGCAAGGAGATCGTGATCGCCGTCGCGCTCCTGCTCATCCTCGTCGGCATCGTCATCACCCGCCAGATGCCGAAGGTCTTCGCCGCGACCACGATCATCGAGGTCCAGCGCGAGACGCCCAACATCGACCTCTTCGGACACGGGATGCCGCGGTACGACCCGATCTACCTCCGCACCCAGTTCGAGATCATCAAGTCCTACCCCATCCTGGAACAGGTCGTCAAGGAGAGCAACCTCGACGAGGACCTCGGCATGGAGTACGGCTGGAAGAACAACTACTCCAAGCAGAGCGTCCGCGAGAAGACGATCGACCTGCTCAAGCGCCGCACGACGCTTTCGATCTTCCGCGACACGGACCTCATCGCCATCCAGGTCCGCCTCGACAAGCCCGTGAAGCCCGAGGGCGAGGCGGCGCGCGTCGCGGCGCGCGTCGCGAACTCCATCGCGAAGGTCTACCAGGACAACGTCAAGGCGGAGAGCCGCAAGCCGATCATCGACGGCCTCGCCCACCTCGAGGGCGACATCAAGACCCTCGAGCGCCAGATTTCCGAGGGCGAGGACAAGCTCGCCGAAATGCGCGCCCGCCACGGCATCAGCGTGATGTCGCAGAGCGACACGGGCGTGGAGAACATCCGCTCCCGCATCGCCGAGCTCACCGCGCGGGCCGGCGACGCCCGCACCGAGGCCGCCGTCAAGAAGTCCCGCTACGACCGCCTGGCCGGCCTCGACATGGAGGAGGCGCTCGCCGTCGTCCCCGTCGTTACGTCGGACGGCTCGCTCGCCGCCCTCCAGACCCAGCGCCGCGAGCTGGAGACGCGCATGGCCGCCCAGGATACGGCCGGTCTCGGGGCGAACCACCCCGACGTCATTGTCGCGCGCACCGCCTACGAGGAGTGCAACCGCCAGATCTCCGTCCGCCTCGAGGAGATCCGCACCGCGCTCAAGCACGCCTGGGAGCAGGCCCAGCAGGAGGCCGACCTTCGCGCCGCCGAGCTCGAGGACCTCGCCAACCAGGAGCGCGTCATGTCGTCCGGCGTCGCCATCGACATGGAGAAGCTCACGCAGAAGCTCGCCGCCGACAAGCAGCGCAAGCGCGACCTCGAGTCCCGGCGCGACGCCGAGCGCATCAAGCTCGAGATGCCCAAGACCGCCGTCATCGTCCGCGAGGAGGCCCGCGTTCCCGAGAGGCCGCTGCCCGTTTCGCCCAACTTCGCCCTCAACGTCACGCTCTCCATCGTCGCCGGCCTGTTCTTCGGCGTCGTGCTCGCGTTCTTCGTCGAGTACCTCGACACGACCATCAAGAGCGCCGAGGACATCGAGCGCTACCTCCAGGCCAACGTCCTGGGCGTCGTCCCGCAGAAGCTCCGCGCCCTCAACGACCCCAACGCGCGCTTCTCGCACTACGAGATCTACCGCGTGCTGCGGATGAACCTCAAGAACTCCCGCGCCCTCGCGGGCGGGAAGGCGATCCTCTTCACCTCGGCCTCCGCGGGCGAAGGCAAGTCCCTCAACGCGTTCAACGTCGCGTGGGTCTGCGCGGAGAGCGGCGAGAAGACGCTCCTCATCGACGCCGACCTCTTCCACCCGCGCCAGCACCGCACCCTCGGCGCGGCGCTCTCCCCGGGCTTCTCCAACGTCATCGTCGGCGAGGCCACGCTCGAGGGCGCGATCGTCAAGACCGCGCAGCCCTCGCTGGACTTCCTCCCCGCCGGCCGCATCGCGGGGGCCAGCGTGTTCGGCCTCATGGACACGGAGGAGTCGCTGAAGCTCTTCGAGACGCTCCGCTCCCGCTACGATCGCATCGTGGTCGACGCGCCGCCGATGATCGGCGTCTCGGACACCGCGCAGCTCGTCCGCCTCTGCGACGGCGTGGTGCTCGTCGTCCAGCACCGCAAGTACCCCCGCGCCCTCTGCCGGCGCGCCAAGGAGCGCGTCATCGCGATGGGCGGCAACTTCCTCGGCGTCCTGCTCAACAACGTCAACGCCTCCAACGGGTCCTCCTCGTACTACTACGAGAACCAGTACTACTACTACTACACCGGGGATTCCGAGGGGCATTCCCGCCGCCGCCGCCGCCGTTCGAGGTCGCACCACGGCGACGGGGAATCGTCGTCCTCCTCCGCCCCGTCCTCCAAGGAGTAGCCCCTTTCCCATGAAACGCCTGCTTCCTCCGCTCGCCGCCGCCCTCGCGCTCCTCTGCGCGGGCTGCATCTCCCTGTCCCCCGCCACGAACCGGAACTCCGCCGAGTGGCGTCCGCCGCTCCCGCCGCAGCTGTCCATCCAGGCGACGGGCGACCGCCCGCTGCGCCCCGACGACACGGTCAAGGTCGCCGTCATGCCGCCGACCAACAACCGGCAGGTCTCCGACGACATCGTCGACGCGTTCGGCATGATCACGCTCCCGCTCGTCGGCGACATCAAGGTCGGCGGCCTCACCACCTCCGAGGCCGGAAAGGCGATCGCCCGGGCGTATGTCGACGGCGGCTACTACCGCTCGGTCGAGGTCAACGTCGTCTGCGAGAACATGGTAAAGCAGCAACGGGTCTTCCTGAGCGGCCGGTTCCACAAGCGGGGCGACCTCCCGTGGCGCGACGGGCTCACCCTCGAGCAGGCCGTCATCGAGATGGGCGACCTCGATCCGTTCGCGAGCGGGGAGCTCCAGCTGACGCGCAACGGGACGATCAAGACCTACAACTGGAAGCGCGTCAAGGACCGTCGGGACGAAAACCCCGTCCTTCTCCCCAACGACGTGATCTACGCCCCGCAGTCCCGGTTCTAGAGGGGGCTTCCCGGTGTCCTTCCCGTCCCACCGCTTCCGGGTCCGCTTCCGTCTCGTGGCGGGGTGCGTGCTGCTCATCGCCGGCTTCTTCGGCGTCCTTCACGCCCGCGACGCCGGCCGCGCCGAGCGGCTCTATCTGCTTTCCCGGTACGGCTTCCACCGCGGAACCCGGTACGAGCGGCCCGCGTCGGACGACCTCGCCGTCGTCGCCCCCCGCGCGCGCCTCGCCGCCTCGCTCTATCCCAGGAACTACTACTTCCCCTCGTACGCCGCGTTCTGCGCGCTGGCCGAGGCGAGGGACGCGCCGGACCGCGAGTCGTTCGACGACGCGATGCGCGCCGCCCTCTACTTCTCCCGCAACGCGTACGCGCTCAACCCCTACGACCACCAGGCGCGCCTTTCCCGCGTCCAGGCGCTCGCCGAATCCGGCCATCTGGCCGAGGCCTTCGAGTTCTGGGCGCCCGTCCTCCGCCGCGAGTTCTGGAACCGCTCCAACCACGACGTGCAGGCGCGGCTCCTCCTCCAGGAGGGCTCCACCGCGAGCCTCCGCCTCGCCGTTCGCGAGCGCGGCCTGGTCGAGGATCCCGAGCTCCGCAAGCGCCTCAACGGCCTCGCCCGGGCCCTCGACCGCACCCGGCGCCGGAAGGGCGCGGCCGGAAACAAGCAATAACGGAACCCCTCCCCCATGTGCGGAATCGCAGGATTCTTCGGAAAGGGCGGCGCGGACAAGGTCCGCGCCATGTGCGACCTCATGGCCCACCGCGGCCCGGACGACTTCGACATGCGCGAGAGCGCCGGCTTCGCCATCGGCCAGCGCCGCCTCTCGATCAACGACCTCGCCGGCGGCCGCCAGCCGCTCACGGACCCCTCGGGCGCCCTGATCCTCGTCTGCAACGGCGAGATCTACAACTATCCCGAGCTCCGCGCGAAGTACGAGGCGCAGGGCTACGCGTTCAAGACGCGCTCCGACTCGGAGATCGTCCTCCCGCTCTACCTCGAATACGGCGAGAAGTGCGTCGAGCACCTCCGCGGCATGTTCGGCTTCGCCCTCTGGGACTCCCGGAAGCGCAGGCTCCTTCTCGCCCGCGACCACCTCGGGCAGAAGCCCGTCTTCTACGCCACGGGGGCCGACGGCTCCTTCGCCTTCGCCTCCGAGCCCAAGGCGATCCTCGCCACCGGCATCGTCCCGCGCGAGGTCGACATGGAGGCGCTCTGGCACTACATGTCGCTCCGGTACCTCCCCGACGACCGCTCCCTCTTCCGGGGCGTCGTGAAGCTCCCCGCCGCCCACTACGCGGTCTGGGAGGAGGGCAGGGGAGTCCGCACCGAGAGGTACTGGACGCTCTCCACCTTCGAGCCCAAGCGCACCGGCACGGCCGAGGAGCTCACCGACGAGCTCGAGGCGCTCCTCCTCGACACGGTGAAGCTGCACCTGCTCTCCGACGTCCCCGTCGCCACCTTCCTCTCCGGCGGCATCGACTCCTCGCTCGTCACCGCGATGACGGCGAAGATCACGGGCAGGCCCTTCGACACGTTCTCCATCGGCGTCAAGGACCAGGACCTCTCGGAGCTGCCGTGGGCGGAGGTCGTCGCGAAGCAGTACGGCCTCAACTGGATCCACGAGATCGCCGAGCCCGACGTCATCGGCACGATCCCCGAGATGATCCACCACATGGACGAGCCCGCCGACCCGTTCGGCGTCGGCGTCTTCCTCGTCTCGCGCCTCGCCGCGAAGCACGACAAGGTCGTCCTCTCCGGCGACGGCGGCGACGAGAACTTCGCCGGCTACGACCGCTTCGCCGGGCAGAAGCTCGCCCGCCTCTACGGCCTCGTCCCCGGCTTCCTCCGCCGCGGCGTCCTCGGGCCGATGATCGGCCTCGTCCCCGAGTCCTTCGGCTACAAGAGCCTCGCCGGGAAGCTGCGCTGGCTCAACGACGTCGGCGGCCACGCCCGCAGCGACGGCGAGGCCTACGCTCGCTCGATGTCCGTCCTGCGCTTCACCCAGGAGGAGAAGGAGCGCCTCTTCACCGACAGGGCCAAGGCGCAGATCGGCAACACGGACTCCGTCGGCAAGATCCTCGCCCTCTTCGACTCCGGCGCCGCGAAGGAGCACCTCGACAAGATGCTCTACACGGACCTCATGACGCGCATGCCCGACCAGCTGCTCGCGATCTCCGACCGCATGAGCATGGCGCACTCGATCGAGATCCGTCCGCCGCTCATCGACGTCAGGGTGACCGAGTTCGCGGCGTCGCTCCCGTGCGGCCTCAAGCTCAAGGGGCGCGACCGCGGCCTCAAGTGGCTCCTGCGCCAGGTCGCCGCGCGCTACCTCCCGCGCGAGCTCATCGACCGCAAGAAGCAGGGCTTCGGCTTCCCGATCGCGCGCTGGCTGCGCGGCGACCTGGCGGAGTTCCAGAAACGGCTCTTCGCGCAGTCGCGCTTCGTCGAGCTCGGGCTCTTCCGCCAGGAGGCGATCGACCGCCTCGTCGCCGAGCACGTCGGCGGCAAGGCCGACCACAACTTCCGCCTGTGGATGCTCATCAACCTCGAGATCTGGCACCGCCAGTGCATCGAGGGGAAGTCCGCCGGCGAGATGAAGGACTTCATCGCCTCGCTGCGGTAGCGGCCGCGCCTCGCGGGGCCGCCCATGCCCGCCGGTGCGGCGGGCTCTCCGCCGATCCGCCGCCGCGCGCTCCGCGCGGCACCCTCCGCACGCCATGAAATACGCCTCCCCCGCCCCGTCCGCCGTCTCGCTCGCCGATCCCGTCCTCGCCCCCCGCGTCGAGGCGAACCGCGCCGCCACGATTCCCGCCTGCCTCCGCCACTTCGAGAAGGAGCACTGCATCGATGCGCTCAAGCTGAAGTGGAAGAAGGGCGACAAGTGGTGGCCCCACATCTTCTGGGACAGCGACGTCGCGAAGGTCGTCGAGGGCATGGCGCGCGAACTTTCGCGCAGGCCCGATCCCGCGCTCGCGAAGGAGCTCGACCGGGTCGCGAAGCTCGTCGTCTCCGCGCAGCAACCCGACGGCTACCTCAACACCCACTTCACGCTCGTCGAGCCGGAGAAGCGCTGGACGAACCTCCACGACTGGCACGAGCTCTACTGCGCGGGCCACCTCATGGAGGCCGCCGTCGCGCATTTCGAGGCGACGGGCGAGCGCTTCTTCCTCGACGCGATGCGCCGCTACGCGGACCTCATCGCGAAGACGTTCGGCCGCGGGCGCGGCCAGAGGCGCGGCTACCCCGGCCACGAGGAGATCGAGCTCGCGCTCTGCCGCCTCGCGCAGGCGACCGGGGAGCGGAAGTACCTCGACCTCGCCGCCTACTTCGTCGACGAGCGCGGCCGCAAGCCCAACTACTACGTCGAGAAGGAGGGCTGGGAGGAGTGGCGCCTTCCCTACCTCCAGGCGCACCTCCCGCCCCGCGAGCAGCGCGAGCCCGTCGGCCACGCCGTGCGCTGGGCCTACCTCTGCTGCGGCATGGCGGACGTCGCCGCCGCGACCGGCGACGCCGGCCTGCTCGAGGCCTGCCGCGCGATGTGGAAGAACGCCACGGAGCGCCGGATGCTCGTCACGGGCGGCATCGGCACCGCCCGCGACGGCGAGGCGTTCGAGCGCGAGTACAAGCTCGACAACCTCACCGCCTACGCCGAGAGCTGCGCCGCGATCGGCCTCGCGCTCTTCTCGCGCCGCATGCACGCGATCACCGGCGAGGGGCGCTACCTCGACGTCCTCGAGCGCGCCCTCTACAACGGCATTCCGTCCGGCGCCTCGCTCTCCGGCGACCGCTTCTTCTACCAGAACCCGCTCGCCTCCGACGCCGACTCGCCCTACGCACGCGAGCGCCAGGAGTGGTTCTACTGCTCCTGCTGCCCCACCAACTTCGCCCGCTTCTTCCCGCAGGCCGCGCAGCTCTGCTGGGCGCTCGCCCCCGGGGAGGTCCGCCTCTGCATCCCCGCCGCGTCGGAACTGCGGCTCGGGAACGGCCTGTGCATCCAGGTCAAGGGGCGCTACCCCTATGATGGCAGGATTGCCATCCGCTTCGTCGGTTCTAGCGTTTCTAGCGCCGCTAGCGCTCCTAGGAACCCGAGCGCCTTCTCTCTCTCGCTCCGCATTCCCGGCTGGTGCGCGAAGTTCTCCCTCGCCGTGAACGGCCGCCACGTCGCCGCGAAGCCGAGGGACGGCTTCGTCTCGCTCAAGCGCGCCTGGAAGCCCGGCGACGCGATCGTGCTCGACCTCGCGATGCCGGTGCAGGTCCTGCGTGCGAACGACGCCGTCGCGGCCGACGCCGGGCGCATCGCGCTGCAGCGCGGACCGCTCGTCTACGCGCTGGAGAGCGTCGACAACGGCCCCGCCCTGCACCGCCTCTCGATCCCGGCGAAGCAGGACTTCCGGCTCGTCCCCGCGAAGGGGCTTCCGCGCGGGACGGTCGCCATCGCGGGCACCGCGTTCGAGACGACGCGCCCCGGCGACGCGCTCTACTCGGAGGCCGCGCCGCGCACGCGCCGCCGCCGCTTCGTCGCGATCCCCTACGCGCTCTGGCAGAACCGCGGCCCGGCCGAAATGCAGGTCTGGACGCGCGAGGCGTAGCGCGTTTTTCGGCGGCGGCCGCCGTTTTCGCGCCTACGAGCCGCGGACGACGAGCTCCGGCGCGAGCACCTCGCGCGCGAACGGCCCGTCCGGCGCCGCGATGCGCTTGAGCAGCAGCCGCACCGCCTGGCTGCCCATGTGGCGCGCGTCGATCCGCACCGTCGTGAGCGGCGGCACCGCCGACCGCGCCCAGAGCGAATCGTCCGTACCGACGATCCGCACGTCCTCCGGGACGCGCAGCCCCGCCTCGCGCAGCGCCTCCAGCGCGCCCGAGGCCATCTCGTCGTTCATGGCGTAGACGCCGCGCGGCGCCGGGCCCGCGGCGAGCAGGCGCCGCATCGCGTCGCGCCCGCCGCGGCGCATGAATCCGCCGACGTCGCGCCGCACGGCGGCGGGGTCGCCCCCCGCCGCGCGCACCGCGCCGAGCGCGCCCTCGAGGCGGCGGCGCGAGGAGAGGTCGCTCGGGTTGCCCTCGAGGATCGCCAGTTCCGCCGGGGCGACGCCGCGGTCGAGCAGGTGCCGCGCGGCGAGGCGGCCGATCTCGGGGTTGTCCACGCGGATGCCGTCCACGGGAAGGTCGCCGGCGTCGTAGTCGAGCACCACCGCGGGCGGGCCGTCGCGCAGCATCTCCGCGAGGATCTCCGGCTCGAACGCGCCCATGTAGACCATCGCGTCGGCGTGCGCGCGGCGCATCATGGCCGGGACGTCGGAGGGCTTCGCCGCGCCCGCGGCAAGGACGAGCAGGTTCGCCGTGACGGCCTCGAGCCCGTCGTAGAGCCCGCCGATCATCGCCTGGTGGTAGAGGCCGTAACCGGCGGGGTGCAGCACGCGCGAGAGCAGCCCGACCGTGAACGTCCGCTCCGCCGGCGCGCCCGGCTCCTCCCGCTTCGCGGCGAAGGAGCCCTGCGCGCGGACCGAGACGACGAGCCCCGCCGCGCGGAGCTCCTCCACGGCCTTCATCGCCGTGAGGCGGCTCGCGCCCCATTCCGCCGCCAGTTCGTTGAGCGACGGCAGCCGCGCGCCCGGCGCGATCGCGCCCGTCCGCAGCTTCGCGCGCAAATCCTCCGCGATCTTCCGGTAGAGGAAGTCGTGGGCGTGGGAGCGGGGGGTGCGGGGCTTCATCCGAGCGCGGGGTGCGATGTAGTGCGGTGATGGAATGCGGCGCGTGCCGTTTGTGGTATGGGATTCTATCGTTCCGCGCGCGTTCGTGTCAACTCCCTTTTCCAGCGTCCGATTCGTCGGTTCGAGCATACCAGTTCTATACCAGATTTCTCTTGCAATCGTTTCCCCGTTCCGATATCCTTGTGCCCCGTTCCTCCGGACGGTAGAAACCGTCTAGACCATCTAGACCATCCCCAACCCTCCTCCGCCATGTCACTCGTCATTCGTCACTCGTCCCTCGTCCTTGCGGCGGTCGCGTTCGCCGTCGCGAACGCCGGCGCCGCGCCGTCCGTCGTCCGCGTCGAAGGCGCGCCCGGCGCCCAGACCCTCACCGTGAACGGCCAGCCGTTCGTCATCAAGGGCGCCGGCGGCGGCGGCTCGAAGAAGGTCCTCGCCCAGCTCGGCGCCAACTCGTTCCGCACCTGGGCCGCCAACGACGCGGAGAAGCAGCTCGACGAGGCGCAACGCAACGGCCTCTACGTGACGGTCGGCCACTGGCTCCACTCGACGAGCTACTTCAGCTACACCGACGAGGCGAAGAACGCCGAGCAGACGGAGGCGATCCTGCGCCGCGTGCGCGAGCTCAAGGACCACCCGGCGCTCCTCATGTGGGCGATCGGCAACGAGATGGAGGCGGCCAACCCGAACAACCGCGCGCTCTGGACCTACATGAACGACCTCGCGGGCAAGATCAAGGAGATCGACCCGAACCATCCCGTGACGACCGCGCTGATGGAGGTGTGGCCCGAGAAGATCGCGCTCGTCAACGAGCTCTGCCCGAACCTCGACATCGTCGGCATCAACTCCTACGCCGGCTGCGGCGGGATCGGCAAGCGCCTGCGCGAGGCGGGGCTCAAGAAGCCGTTCATCATCACGGAATACGGCCCGCCCCTGCACAACGACCAGAACAAGTGGTGGATCGGCGTCACGGACTTCGGCGCGCCGCAGGAGCTCTCTTCGACGCAGAAGGCGAAGTGGTACGTCGAGCCCGCCAGGACGCTCCTGTCCGAGGAGAAGGGCCGCTGCCTCGGCCTCTACGCGTTCACGTGGGGCTTCAAGGTCGAGGCCACGCCGACGTGGTTCGGCCTGCAGCTGCCGGACGACACCCCGACGGCCCAGGCGCTCGAGCTGGCGCGCGAGGTGTGGGGCGGCAAGGTCCGCAACCGCGGCCCGGTCTTCGAGACGATCTCCGAAATCTACGAGCAGAAGCTCGCGCAGGCCAAGCGCGAGAACCAGCCCGCCGACAAGATCGCGGAGCTCGCGGGGATCTGGCCCGTGATGAAGGTCTCGACCGAGACGCCCGCCGCGGGCCAGGAAGTCGAGGCCGAGGTGCGCGCGAGCGACCCCGACGGCGACGCGCTCGAATACGTCTGGGTGCTGTTGCAGGAGGCCGCGACCTACGGCGTCGCGGACACGGGCCTCGCAATGCCGCGCGGCTTCGAGGACGCGATCGTCGCGGGCCAGGGGACGCCGCGCGTGAAGGCCGTGCTGCCCGGCGGCGGCATCTACCGCCTCTTCTGCTACGTCTTCGACAAGGCGCCCGACGGCCGCCGCAAGTCCGTCGCCACCGCGTGCCGTCCGCTCAAGGGCGCCGGCGCGCCGCCGAAGGTCAAGCTCCCGCCCTCGGCGCTGCCGAAGGCCGTCTACAAGGACGGCGCGGACTCGCCGTGGATTCCCTCCGGCTACATGGGGAGCGACCTCTCGAAGTTCTCCGTCGACCAGAAGTGCACCGAGGATCCGCACTCCGGCGAAACCTGCATGAAGGTCAAGTGGACCGACGGCGGCGGATGGGCCGGGCTCAACTGGCAGTCGCCCGCGAACGACTGGGGCGACGCCCCCGGCGGCGCCAACGTCACGGGCGCGCGCTTCCTGCAGTTCTGGGCGCGCGGCTACCTCGGCGACGAGAAGGTCTCCTTCCATTTCGGCGGCATCGGCCCCGACCGCGCCTTCCCCGACAGCGGCGGCGCCTCGCGCAAGGACCTCGTGCTCACCGACGAGTGGAAGCGCTACCGCATCGACCTGGAGGGCGTCGACCTCTCCTGCATCAAGACCGGCTTCGGCTTCAGCTTCGGCGGCCAGGGCTCGGTGAAGACCTTCTTCCTCGACGACATCGAGTACGTGCCGTAAGGCGCGGACGGCCTTGCCGCCGCCCCCGGAATGCGGTAGAATCGGCGGCATGTCGGACGGGACGGAAGAGAGCGCCACGGGGGCGGCCAGAGCGCCGGTGAAGCACCGGATGACGCGGCGCCTCGCCGGGTGGGACTATCGCCAGCGGGCGATCTATATGATCACCGTGACGCTCGAGGAGCGGCGGCACGAGTGGCTGGGACGGCTCGTAAACCTCGCCAAGAATGGCGAGGCACGGGACAACCTCGCCAAGAATGGCGAGGCACGGGACGCTGGGTGTTCCGTGCCGCCGCATTCTTGCGGCGGGTGGGCGATCGCGCCCACGCCGTTCGGGGAGGCCGTGCTCGAGGCGATCGAGGAAATGCCGAGGCGCTACCCGCAGGTGCGCCTCCTCGCCAGCCAGCTGATGCCCGATCATTTCCACTTCATCGTGTTCGTGCAGAGCCCGCTGCCCAGGCCGCTGGGCGCGCTGGTGAGGGGATTCAAGGCCGGCGCGGCGAAGAGGTGGATCCTCGCCAACAATGGCGAGGCACGGGACAACCTCGCCAAGAATGGCGAGGCACGGGACAACCTCGCCAAGAATGGCGAGGCACGGGACAACCTCGCCAAGAATGGCGAGGCGCGGGACGTGCCTCGATGGTCGGAGGGGTTCCAGGATACCATCCTGTTCCGCGAGGGGCAGCTCGCGGCCATGGCCAAGTATCTGCGGGAGAATCCGGAACGCCTGGCCGAGAAGCGCGCGAACCCCGATCTGTTTCGCCGGGTCGCCCGCCTCGAGCTTCCTCTCGACGGCGGGCGCGCGACCGGGTTCTTCGAGGCGCTCGGCAACCGCCATCTGCTCCGCCGTCCGCTGCATCAGGTGCAATGTTCGCGCCGCTTCTTCGCCTGGAGGCGCGAGCCCAAGCCCGGCGGCGGGCTCAAGATCGTCCGCGATGCCGCGGGCGATCCGGTCGCGGAGCGCTCCTCCGCCGACTACGAGGAGAGGCTCGCCGCCGCGCTCGAGGCCGCCGCACACGGCGCGGTGGTGCTGAGTCCCTGCATTTCGGACGGAGAGCGCCAGATCGCGCGCGAGGCGCTCCGGCGCGGACTTCCGCTCGTCGCGCTTCGCAACATGGGCTTCGCCCCTCTCCAGAAGCCCGTCGGCCGTCTCTTCGACATCTGCGCCGAAGGCCGCCTCCTCCTGCTTGCGCCCGCGGCATGGCCGCACTGCACGCAGGAGAAGCCCATGACGCGCTTCGACGCGACGGCTCTCAACCGCATCGCGCAATGGCTCGCCGGCGAGGATGCCGCGGAGATCGACTACCACGGCATGGTTCCCCGCGACATCGACGCGCTCGCGGCCGCGGCGGTCGCTCCCGCTCAGTCGGCGCCGACGATCTCGTAGAGGAACGTCGCCGATGCCGGCTCCGCCGCGACGTCGGCGACGAAGGAGAGGCGGCCGTTCGCGTAGGCGGAGGGGACTTCGCGGAGGCGGCGGCCGCCGGTGGAAAGGGCGAAGACATTCCACGGGCGGTCGGCGAGGGCGAGGGAGACCTCGGCCCGGCCGCGCGCCATCAGGTGCGGGACGTCGCCCCACCGGAAGAGCACCTTGCGGCCGTCGCCGCCGAAGACGGCGCCCGTGTTCTGCACGTCGGTGAGGTGCGTGACGAGCACGCGAGCGGACTCGCCGAGCGGCTTGCCGTCGAGCGCGCTCGCCCACAGCGTGGCGGGGGCGCCGCCGAGCTCGGCCTCGAGCGCGCCGGCGCGGATGCGGCCGCCTTCGGCGAAGCCGCCGCAGGTGCGCGGCGTGCTGAGGAGGAAGGTGCCGCGCTTCGGGTCGATCTCGAGCGCGCCGCCGCCCGGCGCGAGGCGCGGGGCGCGGTCCGGGTCGGGGCCGAGCAGGTCGGCGCGGACGACCGCGGACGGCCGCGCGAGGGCT
>CAMOEO010000013.1 GCA_946612175.1 uncultured Verrucomicrobiota bacterium | reverse complement strand
GCGCCTAGCGCACCACGATCACCGTCGGAAGGATCTTCGTCCCGTAGAGGAAGCGGAAGGTTCCGCGGCAGACCTCCAGCGGCTCGTCCGGCTCGTTCGCCGCCTGGCCGCCTTCGAGGGAAATCGTGGTTCCCGGATAGGCCGCAAGGAAGTCCGCCTCGCCGCCGATGGCGGCCTCCGATTCCGACGGCAGTTCGCCGGTCGCCGCCAGAACGGCGATCTCCTCTTCCGTCAGTTTCAGGCCGAAGGCGATGCGTCCGCCGCCGCCGTTGCCGTTGCCGAACTTCTGGGCGGAGTCTCCGCCCTTCGCCAGAAGCTGCGCCGAAGGACGGACGTCGAGACGCTTCGCGGCCGTGATCCAGATGCCGCCGCCGGACGGAGCGCCGGACGTGCGGACCGCCTCGGTCGTGACGTCGATCGTTCCGGCGAGCAAGACGCGGTCCGCATGGATGCGGACGTTCCCGCCGCCGGCCGTCGGGTCGTTGTTCTTCTGCTGGTCGTTGTACTTGTGCGAGCCCGGATGGATCGGCGCGTTGGCGAAGCCGTACGGCTCGATGCCGCCGTTGCCGCGGATGCCGGTGCCGCCGCCGTAGGTGTCGCCCTGCCCGCCGTAGCTGGAGCCGTACCAGCCGCTGTTGCCCTTGACGCCGGTCGGCGCCCCCGGGGCGCAGGAGACCGGATCGCGGTCTCCGAACCACGCGTAGCCGAGCGAAACGGCCTCGACGGACGCATCCGCCGCAAGGGTGAACCGTTCGGCCGTCGTGACGACCCCGCCGCCCGTGTACTGGTCGCAGCACGGCACGAACTTGGCGGCGCCGTTGATCGCGAACGTGCCGCCGACCGTCACGAATCCGCAGCCCGTCGCGAGCGTGAACGCCCGGCCGTCGACCGGCCCCGCCGCGACGTGCAGCTCCGCGGAGCCCGACAGCGTCAGGTTTCCGCCGATCTCCAGGCGGCCGCGGCGGTTCCCGTTCGGCAGCGCGACGTCAAGGCGCGCGGAGTCCGCGATCGTGACGTCGCCGGCGATGACGCCGCCGACCTCGTCCACGTCGTCCTTCGCATCCATCCCGACATTGAGGCTCCCCGTTCCCGAAAGCGCGATGGAGCCCACGTACACCCAGTTGGAGACGGAGCACGTTCCGGCGGCGATCACGACCGCGTCGCCCGGGCCCGGCACCCGCCCGACGTTCCAGTTCGCGCCGTTGGCCCATTCGCCGTCGCTTCCGTTCCAGATGAAGGTCGTCGGTTCCAGATCCGGCGCGACGACCGGACGGAGCGTGCATGCCGCCTCGGAGGAGAACGTCAGCGGATTCGCCATCCCCGCGAGCCCCGAGACCGCCCCTTCCCAGTAGAGGAACTTGTAGCCGGCCGCCGGAACGGCCTCGAAGACGACCTCGTCGCCCGTGGGAAGCTGGATCGTCGTCGATTCCGCGTACGTCAAGCCGTCCGCCCTCACCGAGACGCCGGCGGGGATTTCGAGCGCGCAGGCGACCGTGGTCGCCGCGGGCATCGTGAAGCTGCCCGCGACGGTCGCGCCGACCTCCGTGACGTCGTTCGTCGCGAAGAACGCATAGTGGTAGGTCGTCTCGGGGACGAGCCCGGTCAGCGTCGTGCCGTAGGGCATCCCGGCCGACGCCGAAGCGGCCAGGCAGTCGGAGGCGCCGAGGGCGTCCGGGCTCGTGCCGTAGGCGAAGTAGACGGAGGCCGTTGTGGCCCGCCCGCCGAGATCGGAAAGCGACGCGGACACCGCCGCGCGGGTCGCGGACAGGAGGTCGACCGTCGGCGCGGCGAATGTCGGCGGAACGGGATCGTCGGCGCTGGCATGGCCGACCGCTTCGATCTCGGCATAGTAGTTCGCGAGCGCCGCCTTCTGCGCGCCAAAGGTGATCTTCAGTCCGACGGCCTTCCTCGCGAGATAGCCGGTTTCGGCATCGGATAGCGTTTCCGTCTGCCCGAGCTGCGTCCCGCCCGTCCATTGCACGGTCGGCACGGCGAGCGACTCCCAGTTCGCAGAATCCGGGTATTTCACCTGGATGGCGTTGACGGAAATGCCGTTGTAGGCCGTGCTTTCCCAAAGGGAGGAAAGACGGAGAGCCTCGATGGTCATCGGCTCCTCGAACGCCCAGGCTATGGTCCCGTTGTTCTGGAATCCGACCGTCTCGGCGCCCGCCGCGGGACTGGGCACGCTCCCGTCCGTCAGCTTGGTCATGTCCTGGCTGGCGTATCCGGACACCCCCGACTTCTCCGTCGCGTCCAGGCCGGCGAGAATGTCGTGCGCCAGCGCCGTCCAGTTCGCCGGCGCGTATTCGCCCTGCGTCCACGACGCCGTTGGCGCGTCGGCGGCCAAGGTCGTGAACGTGCCGTTCCGCACCGTGATCCCGGCCGTCGGGGCGTTGTTGGAGACGCAGAGCTCGTAGGCGTACGTCGTTCCCGCCGTCAGCCCCGGGATTCGATACTCGAACGCGCCCGTCACGCCCTCGGCGATCTTGACCGCCTCCGCGCTGTCGAGGGAGAGGTAGATGTCGCACGCGGTCGCGTCCGTGCCGGGATCGGCGATCGAGCCGGACACCGTCGCCTTGGTCTTCGCCGGGGCGACGTCGAGCGATCCGACGACCGGCCCCGTCGCCTCCGCGGAACCGACGGCCTCGATCTCGACGCAGTAGTTCGCGAAGCCGGTCGGCGGCGTCCCGAACGTCACCCGCAGGGCGCCGACGCCCTCGGCCAGCGGGGCTCCGCTTCCGTCGGCGAGAACCAGCGACAGGATTTCGCCTTGCCTTGTGTCCGCCATTTGTCCGGCCGCGGCGTTGAGCGCCGTCCAGGCGGACGCCCCGAACGCCTGGACCTCGACCGACGAGACGGTGAAGCCCGAAAAACCAACCGAATCGAGATAGCCGCTGGAGACGCGAACCTGATCCAGCGTCTTCGGGGCGGCGAACGTCCATGCAATGGACGCGTTGTTCTGGAATCCGACCCTGAATCCGTTTCCGTTTCCCGTCGGCACGGAGCCGTCGGTCAGCAGGTCGGGATCGTTCGTCGAATAGCCGGTGGCGATCGCCCCGCTGATCGTGCCGTGCAGGCCGGCGACCAGGTTTCCGGAGAGCGCCGTCCATCCGGATGGCGCGCACGAACCGGTCGTCCACGCCGTTTCGGCGCGGAGGTCCAGGGCACAGGCGCCCACGAGGGCGAGCAGCAGTCTGCACAGGATCGTCTTGCTCATTCCAATCACTCCTTTCGGGGCTTTTGCGCCCCCCGGAACGGGGGCGCGCGCGAGGGGTTGCGATGAATTTCAGGGGGCAGGCGCGTCGCCTCGGCACCCGCCTCGGCAACGCCGCATACTCTACCACCGGACCCCAACCGTTGAGAACCCTCCAAATGGAGGGGGGTGGGAAAACGGGACGATTTCTGGTAGGATTCGCGCCATGAAGAGAACGCTCCGGACGCTTCTGTGGGCCTTGCCGTCGATCGCGCTCGCCGATCCCTCCGGCGCCGTGACGAACACGGACGTCCGCTCCATGATGGCCGTCTGGGACGACACGACGCCGGGGCGGCACAACCTCTTCGCCGTGACGGGCACCGTCCATACGATCCTCATGCCCGGCCGCGAACCGTCCGCCGCCCCCGCGTTCGTCCTCGACGACGGCGAGCTCCTCGTGTCCGTCTTCAACGAGTCGCAGCCTCCCGTCGGACTGCGCCCCGGCGACCGCATTGTCGCGTCCGGCATCTTCGGACTGAAGAAGTTCGCCTACGGCAACGAGCCCTACGCGGTCGCCCGCGACATCCGCGTCCTTGGAACCGGCGCCGCGGTCGAACCGGCCGCTCGAACGCTCCGGGACCTTTCGAGCATCCGCGACAATCTGAGGCTCGTCCGGACGGCCGGCAAGGTCATCGACTGGCGCACGAGCGAGGAGGACCCCGACTACCTCTGCCTGACGCTGAAGGACGGGCCGACGACCATGCCGGTCTTCGTCCCTTCGCAGAATCCGGAAGACGTCGACCGGCTCCTGGAGTCGCAGGTCTCGGTCGTCGGGACGTTCAACGGGGCGCTGCCGTCCGTCCGCCGGTACGCAAGGCCGCTCATCGTCTCGCGCCTCGAGGACATCGAGGCGCTGACGCCGCCGCAACCGCTCGAGGACACGCCCGCCCTCGAGCGGAAGATCTATCTCACGCCCGCGGACATCCTCACGCTCGGCCGGCGGAAGGTCGAGGGCGAAATCATCGCCGTCTGGCAACGGCACAACCTGCTCCTGCGGGACGACGACGGGCGCATCGTCCGCGTGCGCCTGTCCCACCACAACCGGACGGCGCCTCGCCCCGGCCTCCGAGCGACCATCTGCGGATACCCCGAAACGGACCAGTTCAACATCATCCTCGGCACGGCGACGATCTCGTCCTGCGCACCCGGGGCGGCCGCGCCGCAGGAGCCCGTGCGGCTCCCGTCGCTGGATGCCGTCATCGGCCGCAACCCGTCCGGGTCGGCCACCTTCGAGACGTCCTACTACGGAAAGCTCGTCACGCTCGACGGTACGGTTCGCAACCTGCCCTCGCCCGGCGGCGCGGAGGGGCGCATCGGCATCGACTGCGGCGGCCACCTCGTCCAGCTCGACGCGAGCGCCTGCCCCGAAGCGGCCGAGGGGCTCGAGCTGGGCTGCCGGATCGCGGCGACGGGCGTCTGCCTTCTGGAGACGGACGACTACGACGCCCAGGCCGACATGCCCCACATCAGCGGGCTGACGCTGGTCCTGCGCGGAAAGGACGACGTCGCCGTCCTCGCGCGCCCGCCGTGGCTGACGCCCGGCCGGTTCCTCTTCATCCTCTCCGCGATGACCGGCGTCCTCGCCCTGTTCCTCGTCTGGAACGCCTCGCTGCGCGTCCTTGTCGAGAGGCGCGGGCGCGAGCTCGCGCACAAGGAGGTCGAGGCGACCCACGCGAAGCTCAAGGCCATCGAGCGGACGCGCCTTGCGACCGAGCTGCACGACTCCGTCGTCCAGAACCTGACGGGCGCGGCGCTGGAGATCCGCGCGGCGCAGGCGGCGCTCTCCGCGGCGGGCGAAGGCCCGGCCCCGCACCTCGGCATCGCGCTCAAGGCGATCAACTCCTCCCGTGCCGAGCTGCGGAACTGCATCTGGGACCTCCGCAACCAGGCGCTCGAGAAGAACGACGTCGACGAGGCCGTCCGCATCACCCTCCGTCCGCATCTGGACGAATCGCGGCTGCGGGTGCGCTTCGACGTGCCGCGGCGGAGGATCCCCGACAGCGCGTTCCACAACATCCTCTGCATCGTCCGCGAGCTCGCCGTCAACGCCGTGCGCCACGGCCGCGCGACGACGGTCCGGGTCGCGGGGGCGCTCGAGAACGGCCGGCTCCGCTTCTCCGTCGAGGACGACGGGTGCGGCTTCGATCCCGCGACCCGGCCCGGCATGGAGCAGGGGCATTTCGGGCTCGAGGGCGCGATGGAGCGCGTCAAGGCCCTGAACGGCACGGCCGACATCGCCAGCGCGCCCGGCCGGGGCGCCCGCATCGCCATCGACATCCCCCTTCCCGAGGAGACCTGACCATGGGCAAGATTTCCATCCTGATCGCCGACGACCACAAGATCGTCCGCATGGGGCTCAAGTCCCTCTTCGCCGCCGCGAAGGACCTCGCCGTCGTCGGGGAGGCCGACGACGGCGACGCGGCCGTCCGCCAGGCGCTCGCGCTCCGCCCCGACGTCATCGTCATGGACCTCATGATGCCGGAGAAGGACGGCGTCGCCGCCACCGCCGAAATCCACGCCCGCCTGCCGGAGGCGAGGATCGTCGTCCTCACCTCGTACTCCACGTCGGACACCATCGCCGCGGCGCTCGCGGCGGGCGCGGCGGGCGCGGTGATGAAGTCGGCGGACGACGGCACGCTGCTCACGGCGGTCCGCGCCGTCGCGTCCGGCGAGACCTTCATCTCGCCCGAGGTGAAGGGTCTTCTCGCGGCCGATCCGCCCGCGCCGACGCTCTCCCCCCGGCAGCTGGAGGTGCTCGCCATGCTCGTCAAGGGCTTCAACAACGCCGAGATCGCCGGCATGCTCGGCATCAGCCGGACCGTCGCGAAGGAGCACGTCGAGAACCTGCTCGCCAAGCTCGGCGCCACCAACCGCACCGAGGCCGCGGCCATCGCCCTGCGCAAGCAGCTGGTGAAGGTCTGACCCCGGCCCGGTCCGCCAGCGGACGCCGGGGCCCCGGGCGGGGCGCTTCTCGAAGGACCGCCGCCGCGGCACGGACGTTCCGTGGCGACGGGAAGGGGGCGCTCTAGGCGAGCTTCTCCTCGAGGGCCTCGAGCCGGGCCTTGAGGGCGGCGACGTCGGCCTTGAGGTTCTCGACGGAGCGGGGGATGTGGAACTGGCGGATGGCCTCGCGCTTGGGGACGGCGGGGGAGCCGAGGTACTGGCCGGGCTCGCGGAGGTCGCCGGCGACGCCGGCGTGGGCGAGGATCTCGACGCGGTCGCCGATCTCGAGGTGGCCCGCGAGGCCCGCCTGGCCCCAGATCATGACGCCCGTGCCGAGGTGGGTGGAGCCGGCGATGCCGACCTGGGAGACGATGCCGCAGTAGGGGCCGGTGCGGACGTTGTGGCCGATCTGGACGAGGTTGTCGATCTTGGTGTGGGGACCGATGACGGTGGAGCCGAAGCGGGCGCGGTCGATGGCGGCGTTGGCGCCGATCTCGACGTCGTCGCCGATCTCGACGTTGCCGAGCTGGGGGATCTTCTCGACGACGATGCCGTCGGGGCCGACCTTGGTGTTGTAGCCGAAGCCGTCGGCGCCGATCACGGTGCCGTTGTGGATGGTGACGCGGCGGCCGAGGCGGCAGCGCTCGCGGACGGAGACCATCGGGTAGAGGTGGCAGTCCTCGCCGAGGATGGCCTCGTCGGCGACGACGACGTGGGCCTCGAGGACGCAGCGGTCGCCGACGACGGCGCCGGGGCCGACGACGCAGAGCGGGCCGATGGAGACGTCCTTCCCGAGCGTCGCGGTCGGGTCGACGACGGCGGTCGGGTGGACGCCGGGGGCGCGGACGATCGGGGGCCTGGTGAAGAGCGGGACGACCTTCGCGAAGGCGAGGTCGGGGGAGTCGACGAGGACGAGGGCGCCGCCGGCGGCGGGGGGCGGGAGGCCGGCGTCCGCGCGGACGAGGACGGCGGTGGCCCTGGTCGAGGCGAGCTGCCGGGCGTACTTGGGGTTGGCGAGGAAGGAGACGTCGCCGGGGAGGGCGTCGTGGAGGGAGGCGACGCCGGTGAGCTCGGCGTCGGGGGCGGCGGCGCCCTCGAGGCGGCCGCCGACGAGGGCGGCGAGTTCGGAGAGGCGCATGCTAGCGGCCCTCCGGGGCGGCGGGGGCCTGCGCGGGGGCGGCGGCGGGGGCCTCGTAGAGGGCGGCCTCGGAGCCCTCGGGGGCGGGGCCCTCGCCGTCGAGGAAGGCCTTGGCCTTGTCGAGGGAGGCCTCGGCGGCGGCGCGGTCGCCGCCGACGGCGGCGATGAGGGCGTCGGTGAGGTCGATGGAGGGGGCGACGTAGAGGACGGTGGTGACGGAGGAGGCGACGCGGTCGTCGCTGCGGGCGACGACGAGGTCGATGCCGCGCTCCTTGGCGAGGGCCTCGACCTTGGCGCGGATGTCGGCCATGACGTCGGCGAGGAGCTCGGACTTGCGGCGCTGCAGCTCGCCCTCGCGGAGGGCGACGAAGCGGCGGTACTCCTCCTGGGCGGCCTCGAAGTCGGCGCGGAGGGCGCGGGCGTCCGCGGCGGCCTTCTTGCGGGCGGGCTCCTGGAGGACGGGGCTCTGGACGAGGGCGGCGGCGTCCTCGAACGCCTTGAGCTTGGCCTCGAGGCCGCGGCGGCGGGAATCGCGCTCCTCGAGGAACTTGCGGGTGCGCTCGGAGAGCTCGGCGGTGTTCTCGACGGTGGAGGGGTGGGCCTCGACGACGAGGTTGATGTTGACGACGCCGACGGTGGTGGCGGCGGGGGCGGGGAGGGCGGCGGCGAGGAGGAGGGCGGCGAGGAGGCGAAGCTTCATGGCGGTGGGGCGGGGTTGGGGTGTTTGTGGCGGATTGTAGCCGACCCGCGGGCGGAACGCAAGCGCGCCGGCGCACGTGCGCGGGGCGGGGGCTAGAGCTCGAAGAGGGAGCGGACGTCGGCCTCGGTGAGGGAGGCGAGGGCGGCGGAGTCGGTGGCGGCGACGGTGGCGTCGATCACGCGGCGCTTGCGGGCCTGCATGGAGAGGACCTTCTCCTCGATCGTCCCCTTGGCGACGAGCTTGATGGCGCGGACGTGGCGCTTCTGGCCGATGCGGTGGGCGCGGTCGATCGCCTGGTCCTCGATGGCGGGGTTCCACCACGGGTCGAAGAGGACGACCTCGTCGGCGCCCGTGAGGTTGAGCCCGGTGCCGCCGGCCTTGAGCGAGACGAGGAAGACGGGGATGGAGGGGTCGGCGTTGAAGCGGTGGACCTGCTCGAGGCGGTCGTGGGAGGCGCCGTCGAGGTAGCAGAAGCGGGTGCCGGAGGCCTCGAGGTCGGCGCGGAGGAGGCCCAGCATCTCGACGAACTGGGAGAAGACGAGGACGCGGTGGCCCTCGGCGGCGGCGTCCGCGAGGAAGTCGCGCAGCCACTCGAGCTTGGCGGAGGGGCGCTCGGCGGAGGGGAGGGGGTCGAGGTCGCCGAGGAGCGCGAGGTGGCAGCAGGCCTGCCGGAGGCGCAGCAGGGCGGTGAGCACGAGCATGCGGCTCTTCTCGAAGCCGGTGGCGCCGAGGGCGTCGGCGACCTGGTCGCGGGCGGCGCGGAAGAAGCGGGCGTAGACGTCGCGCTGCTCGGGGGAGAGGTCGGCGAAGACGGTCTGGACGGTCTTCGGGGGCAGGTCGCGCGCGACCTCGGTCTTGAGGCGGCGGAGGAGGAAGGGGGCGACCTTGTCGTGGAGGCGGGAGAGGGCGAGGTCGGACTCGCGGGCCTGCTGGGGGGTGCAGCCGGGGGCGCCGCGGAGGGAGATGGGGACGTCGTAGCGGGTGCGGAAGTCGTCCCAGTCGCCGAGGTAGCCGCGCATGAGGAAGTCCATGATGCTCCAGAGGTCGGCGGGGCTGTTCTCGACGGGGGTGCCGGTGACGGCGAGGCGGTTGGCGGCGGGGATGCGCTTGACGGTCTCGGCGTTCTGGGTGGTGCGGTTCTTGATGTTCTGGGCCTCGTCGAGGACGAGGACGGAGACGGACTGGGCCTCCCAGGCGGCGACGTCGCGGCGGAGCAGGGCGTAGGAGGTGACGGCGAGGTCGGCGCGGGAGAGGGCGCGGGAGAGGGCGTCGGGGTCGAGGGCGCGGGCGGGGCGGGAGGAGTCGGCCTCGCCGGGGCCGGCGAGGAGCGCCTCGCGCTCCTCGCCGCGGACGACGAGGAGGCGGAGGGAGGGGGTGAAGCGGCGGGACTCCTCGGCCCAGTTCTCGACGAGGGAGGTGGGGCAGACGACGAGGGCGGGGCGGCCGCGGGCGCCCTCGGCGCAGCGCTCGAGGGCGATCCAGGCGAGGGTCTGGACGGTCTTGCCGAGGCCCATCTCGTCGGCGAGGATGCCGGCCATGCCGGTGCGCTCGAGGGAGCGGAGCCACGCGACGCCGGCGCGCTGGTAGGGGCGGAGCATGCCGCGGAGGGGCTCGGGGACGGCGGCGCGGTCGGCGGCGGAGGCGCCGCCGGGGGCGTAGAGGCCCTTGATGCGGGCGGCCCAGGCGGCGGAGGCGGGGTCGAAGGCGATGCAGGAGGGGGCGAGGCGCTCGACGCGGCCGACGAGGTAGGGGGCGGAGGCGTTGCCGATGCGGACGCGGGAGGGGTCGACGGGGGAGGGGCTGGCGGCGCATTCGCGCAGCAGGTCGGCGAACTGGTCGAGGGCGGCGGGGTCGAAGAGCTGGCGGCGGCCGCCGTGCAGGACCCAGGGGCGGCCGGCGGCGCGGGCGGCGCCGATGTCCTTGGCGGGGACGGGGCGGGAGCGGGAGGCGGTCTGGAAGGAGTAGGACAGCTCGAAGGCGCCGGGGGCGTCGGGCGGGGTGGCGACGCGGAGCAGGACGCCGATGCGCTCGAGGTGGGCGGAGACGTCGTCGAGCGGGGGGTCGAGGACGACGTTCCAGCGGGGGAGGGCGGCGAGGGCGGGGGCGGTGGTGGCGAGGAAGCCGAGGACGGCCTCCTCGCCGGCGGGCTCGGAGAGGGCGTTGCCGCGGAGGGGGGAGGGGGGCTGCTGGGCGGCGGAGGGCGGGAGCAGTCCGTGGGCGGGGGGGAGGGCGGGGGCGGCCTGCTCGGCGGGGAGGTTGCGGACGAAGTAGTTGTAGGGGTCGGCCGGGTCGGGGAAGGAGAAGTCCTTGGCGGGGGCGTTGGCGGGGAAGACGGTGGCGGCGCCGCCGGAGGGGCCGGCGGGCGGGTAGACGGCGTCGAGGCGGAGGCGGAGGGCGGCGCCGGCGAGGGCGTCGGAGCGGACGGGGCGGCCGGGCGCGGAGGGGTCGAGGACGGTGGCGTGGAGGGCGAAGGAGGGGGTGGCGGGGGTCCACGAGAAGGCGTCGGGGTCGAAGCCCTCGTCGAAGCGCACGTCGAAGGCCGCGCGGAGGGAGGGCAGCTCGTGGAGGAGGAAGCTGCGGGTGCCGAGGCGGGGGACGGCGACGACCTCGCGGTAGACCTTGGCGTAGACGGGCGGGACGGTGCGGGCGAGGGGCCAGAGGGCGCCGCCGGCGCGGGTGTAGGCGTACTTGCCGAAGGCGAGGAAGAGCGGCTCGGGGTCGGCGGGGACGCCCTCGGGGGGCTCGGCGCGGAGGGCGAGGAGGATCTCGCCGGACTCGTGGTCGAGGGAGACGAGCAGGTGGGAGGGGAGGGCCTCGGAGCGGGGGTGGACGGGGACGGGGCGGGAGCCGGCGACGAGGAGGGGGCGGCCGAGCGTCCCGAGCTGGTCGAGGACCCAGAGCAGGTAGGCGGGGGTGAGCTGCGGGGGGCGGGTGAGGTCGCCCTCGGCGATGTCCTCCATGAGCAGGAGGAGGTTCTCGTCGGCCTCGCGGAGGCGGACGGGGCGGCGGGAGCGGACGAACTCCTGGACGGGGAGCAGCTGGGCGCCCTCCTCGGCGGGGAGGAGGTGGACGAAGACGGGGATGCGGGCGGAGGGGTCGTCCAGGGCGAGGTCGAAGCGGGGCTGCCAGTCGCGGGGCAGCTCGAGGAAGATCCGGGCGGGGAGCCCGGCGTCGTCGTCGACGGCGACGCTGAGGCCGCGGGCGAGGTTCTCCTCGAGGCGGCGGCCGTGGTCGCGCTCGGCGGCGCGGCCGGCGGGGTTGCGGGCGGCCTCGGCGCGGCGGGCGAGGACGAGGGCGACGGCGAGGACGTGGAAGCAGACGGCGCCGCGGTCGCGGGCGGCGGGGCAGGGGCAGAGGGAGCGGAGGGAGGGGCGGCGGCCGTTGCGGCCGGGGACGACCTGGAAGGAGGTGCGGACGGACGTGGAGCCGACGGCGACGGCGCCCTCGGCGATGCCGGTGGAGGCGTCGAAGGAGGCGCTGGTGACGAAGCCGCGCTCGGCGGCGCGCCGCGCGGCGTCGAAGGCGGCGGGCGAGCCCCAGGCGCGGATGTCCTCGGCGGTGGGGGCGAAGGCTTGCGGGGGGGAGGGGGGCATGCGGGGCTACTCGATGTCGAGGAGCTTCTGGACGTCGGCCCAGGTGAGCTTGGCCAGCGTGGCCTCGTCGCCGCCGACGACCTGGTCGATGATGGCGCGCTTGCGGCGCTGCATCTGGAGCACGCGCTCCTCGATCGTGTTGGCGGTGATGAGGCGGAGGGCGTAGACGGTGTGCTTCTGGCCGATGCGGTGGGCGCGGTCCGTCGCCTGGTCCTCGACGGAGGGGTTCCACCACGGGTCGAAGTGGACGACCTCGTCCGCGCCCGTGAGGTTGAGGCCGGCGCCGCCGGCCTTGAGGGAGATGAGGAAGACGGGGATGGACTCGTCGCGGTTGAAGCGCTGCACCTGCTCCATGCGGTCCTTGGAGGCGCCGTCGAGGTAGCAGAAGGGGATCTTGCGCGCCTCGAGCTCGCGGCGGAGCAGCTGGAGCATCTTGACGAACTGGGAGAAGACGAGGACGCGGTGGCCCTCGCTCATGGCCTCCTCGAGGATCTCGTTGAGGTGGTCGAGCTTGCCGGAGGGCAGGGCGTCGGAGGCGCCGGAGGGGTCGACGAGGCCGAGGTGGCAGCAGACCTGGCGCAGGCGCAGCAGGACCGTGAGGATGATCATGCGGCTCTTCTCGAAGCCGACGGACTTGACGGAGCCGGTGACCTCGCGGCGGGACTGCTCGAGGATGCGCTCGTAGACGCGGCGCTGCTGGGGCGTGAGCTCGCACCAGGAGGTCTTGACGATCTTGGGCGGGAGCTCCGTGGCGACGTCCTTCTTGAGGCGGCGCAGGATGAACGGGGCGAGCTTGTCGTGGAGGCGCTCGGCGGCCTCGGCGTGGGCCTCGTTCTCCTTCGGGAGCAGCAGGGGCTCCTCGTAGGTGCGCTTGAACGACTCGTAGTGGCCGAGGTAGCCGGGCATCAGGAAGTCCATGATGCTCCACATGTCGGCGACGGAGTTCTCGATCGGGGTGCCGGTGACGACGAGGCGCGCGGCGTCGTGGTTGAGGCGCTTGACGCTCTTGGCGTTCTGGGTGTTGCGGTTCTTGATGTTCTGGGCCTCGTCGAGGACGACGGCGGAGAAGTGGATCTTGCGGTACTCCTCGATGTCGCGGCGCATGAGCGCGTAGGAGGTGATGACGAGGTCGGCCTGGGGCAGGGAGGCGAACGCGGCGTGGCGCTCGCTGCCGGCCATGGCGACGGTCTTCATCTCGGGGACGAAGTGGCGCGCCTCGTGGACCCAGTTGTAGACGAGCGAGGTGGGGCAGACGACGAGCGCGGGGCCCTCGCCGTCGATGCGCGGGAGCGAGAGCCAGGCGAGGGTCTGGATCGTCTTGCCGAGGCCCATCTCGTCGGCGAGGATGCCGCCCTGGTCGCGCGCCTCGAGGTAGCGCAGCCACGCGACGCCGGTGGTCTGGTAGGGGCGCAGCAGCGACTTGATCGGCTCGCCGAGGGCGGCGGGACGAAGCTCGGAGAGGATGCGGTCGATGTCGGCGTCCTGCAGCCAGCTCTCGGGCGCGCTCTCGAGCACGACGCCGGAGCCGGAGAGGGTGTCGAGCGTCTTCTTGATGAAGTGGGTGTGCGTCGCGAGGATGCGCCGCATGGCGCCGGGGCCGTCCTTCTTGTTGTTGCGGGGGCGGCCGCGGTTGGAGGTGCATTCGTCGAGGACGCCGTTGAGCTCCTCGATGGCGGTGCGGTCGAAGAGGACGGGGCGCCCCTGGTGCAGCGCGTAGGAATGGCCGGCGGGGGCGGCGAGGTACTCGTCGTTGGTGAGGGTGAAGGAGCCGTTGGAGGTCGAGAGCGTGTAGCCGATGTCGAACGCGACGCCGCCGGGGCTGGCGGCGACGGTGACGCGCGGGGCGACGCGGAGGAACGACTTCTGGTAGGCCTGGAGCCCCTTGTCCAGGACGATGCGCCAGTGGTGGCGGGAGAGCGAGGGGACGGTGGCGGCGAAGAAGTCGAGCACCTTGTCGTCGCCGACGATCTTGGGCAGCGTGTAGACGCGCTCGCCGGGGCGGGCGCCCTCCGCCGAGGTGGCGAGGCCGAGCGCGGCGAGGCGGTCGAGCGCGCGGCGCTCGGCGGCGAGGTTGCGGGAGTAGAACAGGTACGGGTCGTCGGGGTCGACGATGGTGAAGTTGTCGCCCGGGCCGGCGGAGACGGCGTCGACGGTGATGGGGGCGGACTCCTCCTCGGCCGGGGCGCCGGGGCCGCGGGCGGCGGGGAGGCCGGAGTAGGTGGCCTTGAGGTTGAGGAGCAGCGAGGCGGGGCTGCCGGTGACGTCGAGGGTGAAGCGCGGGCGGCCGGGCTTGATGGTGAAGACGGACTCGTCGACGGTGGAGCGCATGCCGCCCTTGCCGAGGATGTCGCGCAGGCACTTCATGTTGCCGACGGACGGGCCCTCGCCGCGGTACTCGCGGCGGAGGAAGTCGATCGTCTCGCGGTGGGGCAGGGCGTAGGACTCCTTGTAGTAGACGTCGCCGTAGAGGGAGGGAATGGGGTTGCGCAGCGGCCAGAGCGTGGAGCCGTCCCACGCGTAGACGCGGTCCTTGCGCCAGTCGCCGGGGTCGCGGAAGACGAGGTAGCGGGGGCGCGGGGCGTCCGCCGGCGCGCCGGGGATCAGCGCCTCGACGGAGAGGAGCAGCCGGCCGGTGTCGCGGTCGAGCGAGAGGTGCAGGATGGAGGGGATGGCGGACTCGACGGGGCGCACCGTGACGGGGGCGCCGTGGACGGGGCGCAGCGGGAGGCGGTCCTCGCCGAGGCGGTCGAGCACGTCGAAGAGCTTGCGCGCGTCGAGCGGAAGCATGGGCGACGCGGCGGCGGGCATCGTGAGGGGGAAGAGGTGCTCCAGCGTGAAGAGCATGTCGTCCTCCTCCGGGGTCGGCTCGAAGGCGACCTTGCGCGCGGCGATGTCGCGCAGGCTGTAGGGATGGGGCGGGCCCTTGCTGATGGAGACGGCGAGCGGGACGACCCCCTTCGCGAGGAAGCGCTCGAACCAGTCGTCGGGCACGTAGAACCCGATGTCCGGGCGGTCGGGCGAGAGGTGCGGGCGAGGCTGGCGCGGGGCAGCCGCCCGGGCGGCGCGGCCGCGCGGCCGGTCGGGGGCGGGCGCCGCGGGGGACGGCGGGGCCGGGACGGCCGTCGCGCGCCCGCGACGGTGCGCGGGCGGCGCGGGCCGGACGCCGCTGGCCTGC
The DNA here is from genome assembly GCA_946612175.1 of uncultured Verrucomicrobiota bacterium. GTDB lineage: Bacteria > Verrucomicrobiota > Kiritimatiellia > RFP12 > UBA3636 > UBA3636. The sequence continues at coordinate 5,087 of CAMOEO010000013.1, read as the reverse complement.
TGGCAGAGCGAGATGGCCGCGGCGAGCATGTGGACGCAGATGCGGCCGTCGCGCTGCGAGGAGGCGCAGGGGCAGAGGTTCTCCACCATGTGCCGCTTGCCGGGGACGGTCCGGAAGCGGGTGTGCAGCATGTGGCCCGCGTGCGTGATGTCGGCCTCCCCGACGCCGTTGGCGAAGCGCGCGTTCTGCACGTCGCCCTTGTTGGCGTACTGCTCCAGCGCCTCGATGAACTGGCGCTCGCCGCCCCAGAGGCGGATTTCCTCGAGCGAGAAGTCGAAGTCGGAGGTTCGGTTGCGGGAAGGGTCGGGCATGATGCGTTCCGGGGACTGGGGGTTACGACTTGTAGTAGCAGAGGATGACGCCGGTGGCGACCGCGCAGGAGACGGCGCCCACGACGAGGCCGACCTTGAGCCATTCGAGGAAGGCGACCTTGATGGAGTACTTCTTGCCGAGCATCGAGATCGCCACGAGGTTGGCGGTGGATCCGATGGCCGTGATGTTCCCGCCGAAGCACGCGCCGAACAGCAGCGCCCACCACAGCGGCGACATCTCGGGCGCCCCCGCCACGATCTTCTTGATGATCGGGATGAAGGTCGAGACGAACACGACGTTGTCCACGAACGCCGATCCGACGGCCGTGATCGCCACGATGAGCGGCGTGAGGAGGAACTTGTTCGGCGCGGCGCCGCCCTCCGGCGCGATCATGCCGGCGATCACGTCCGTGACGCCGCAGTGCTCCAGCGCGAAGGACACGGCGAAGAGCATCATGAAGAAGAGCAGCGACCACCACTCCACGGAGCTCTCGACGTAGTGCCGCGCGCGGTGGCTGCGGAAGACCATCAGCAGGCCGGCGATCGCGAGGGGCGCCGCCACGAGCATCGTGTTGGGCTCCAGGCCGAGCGCGTGCTCGATCGGGTGGTGGGAGGCGATGAACGCGAGGGCGCCCAGCAGGATCGCGAGGCCGCGCCGGTACGGGATCTCGACCATCGGGCCGAGGCCGACGTGGCTCGCGCGACGCTCGGCGAGGCGCTCGTCCAGCAGCCGGATGTCCTTGCGGTAGTAGACGAGCAGCACGAGGAAGATCGCCAGCAGCGAGAGGAACATGATCGGCGTCGCGTGGACGATGAAGTCGCCGAACGAGAGCGGGACGCCCGGGTCGCCCGAGCCGGGGTTCCAGTGGTACTCGGCCTTGGTGCCGATGAGGATGCCGACGGGGTTGCCGAGCATCGTGCCGGTGGAGCCCACGTTCGTCGCCATGACGCTCATGAGGACGAACGGCGTGGGGCGGAGCTTCAGGGTGTCGCAGACCTGGAAGACGAGCGCGAGGACGAAGACGATCGAGGTCACCTCGTCGACGATGCCCGGCATCACGCCGGAGAGGAGCATCAGGATCGCGAGGAACTTGAGGCCCGTCATCCGCTTCGCGTTGATGATCGACTGGATGATCCAGGTGAAGAAGCCCATGTCCTTGAGGGCGCCGACGAGCGTCATCATGCCCACCAGGAGCAGGATGATGTGCAGCTCGGTGCTGTGGACGAACTCGGAGAGCGTGAGGACCTTGAGCGCGAGCAGCGTCGCGATGCCGACGAACGCCACGCCGAGGCGGCGCTCCTCGAACATGAGCGTCGCGCAGATGATGAGCGTGAAGACCGAGACCGCGGCGATCTGGCGCACGGAGAGCAGGCGCTCGGGCGAGGCGGCGGCGGCGAGGTCGGGGTAGACCGCCGCGGCGTCCGCGGGCGCGGGCAGGAGCGAGGCGAGCCAGCCCATGAGGGCGGCGACGAGGAACATGCCGGCGAACTGCAGCCGGACGAGTCGCTTGGGATTGGAGGGGGTGGACATGGGGGGCTAGTCGCGGAAGACCTTGTTGAGGAAGTGGGGCAGCGTCACGACGCCGGCGAGCTTGTCGCCGTCGAGGACGTAGCAGACGCCGGCGTCCTTGCGGGCGAGCGCCTCGGCGACGGCGATCGCGGGCTGGTCGACCTTCACGCTGGCGTAGTCGTCGCTCAGGATGTCCGCCATCCAGGTGCTCGCCTCCTTGCGCAGGAGCGTCGCGAAGGGCTCGAAGTTGGAGAAGACCGAGAGGTCCTCCATCCAGAGCAGGTAGTCGGGGATGCAGAGGCCCAGCACCTCGTCGGCGGAGGCCTCGCCCACGAGCGCGCCCTCCTTGTCGACGACCGGGATCTCCGTCCGGCCCGTGCGCACGATCAGGTCGATCGCGTCCTTGACGCTGTCCGTCTCGCGGAGGACCGCGGACGGGCGCTCCATGATGTCGGCCGCGCAGACGAACTCGGGCAGCTCGGCGGCGCCGCGGAGGAAGAAGTCGCGGACCGCGGCGGGGGTGTCCCGCCGGACGACCTCGTCGAGGAAGGCGGGGTCCTGGAGGCGCCGCGCGACGCCGGCCGCCACGCGGAGGTAGCCCGCGGGCTCGTGCACGGGCGCGAGGACGAGGACGACCAGGCGCGCGGGCCCCTCGGCGCCGGGGAAGCGGACGCCGCCCTCGGAGGTGGCGACGGCGGCGAGCGTCCGCTCGAGCCCTTCGAGGCGGGCGTGCGGCATCGCGACGCCCGGCGCGAGAAAAACGGGGGCCTCGGCCTCGCGGTCGAGGACGGCGCGGAGCGCGGCCTGGGGATCGATGGCCGGATCGCGCTCCGCGAGCAGGCGGACCATCCGGTCGAGCAGCTCCCCGCTTTCGGCGAGGGGCGTCCGGCAAAGGACTTCGTGTTCGGAAAAGACCAGGGCGGGATCGGGCCCCGCGGTCGGGTTTGGAGGCATGGATTCGGATTCCTTGTTGCGGTTCGCGCCGCAGGGGGGACGCCGCGGGAGGGCGGCGGCGCGCTGCGCGGGGAACGGCCCCTGCGGCGACGAATTGCCCTTCATTTTCCGCGAAGCCGTCCGAAAATGCAAGTCTTTTTTTTCGTTGCGGACCGGCGCGGTTTTTTCTACACTCTGGCACCGTCCCGAGGGTTTCGCCCGAGGGGCGCATTTCCCCCAAACCCCGCGGCCCGGGGTGCCGCCCCGCCGCACAACCCACCACACGGAGCCAACCATGGCATATCGCATCAATCTCAACGGCGTCTCCTTCCACGGGAAGGGCGCGATCGCCGAAATCCCCGGACTCGTCAAGGACGGCGGCTTCAAGAAGGTCTTCGTCGCGACCGATCCGGTCCTGCTGAAGATCGGCACGGCGGCGAAGGTCACCGACCTGCTCGACAAGGCGAAGATCAAGTACGCGGTCTTCTCCGACATCAAGGCCAACCCGACGATCGAGAACGTCAAGGCCGGCGTCAAGGCGTTCAAGGCCGCCAAGGCGGACTGCATCGTCGCCATCGGCGGCGGCTCCTCGATGGACACCGCCAAGGCGATCGGCATCATCGTCAACAACCCGAAGTTCGCCGACGTCCGCTCGCTCGAGGGCGTCGCCGCGACGAAGAAGCCCGCGGTCTTCACGATCGCCGTCCCCACGACCTCCGGCACCGCCGCCGAGGTGACGATCAACTACGTCATCACCGACCGCGCGAAGGACCGCAAGTTCGTCTGCGTCGACCCGCACGACATCCCGCAGATCGCCGTCGTGGACTCGGACATGATGCTCTCGATGCCCGACAAGCTCGCCGCCGCCACCGGCATGGACGCCCTCACGCACGCGATCGAAGGCTACATCACCAAGGCCGCGAACGACATGACGGACATGTTCCACCTCAAGGCGATCGAGCTCATCGCGCAGTACCTCCGCGACTCGGTGAACGGCAAGGGCGCGAAGAAGGAGAAGGCGCGCGAGAAGATGGCGCTGGCGCAGTACATCGCCGGCATGGGCTTCTCGAACGTCGGCCTCGGCATCGCCCACTCGATGGCGCACCCGCTCTCCGCGTTCTACGACACGCCGCACGGCGTCGCCTGCGCGATCCTGCTGCCGCCCGTGATGAAGTTCAACGCCCCCGCGACCGCGAAGCGCTACGTCGAGGTCGCCCGCGCGATGGGCGTCAAGGGCGCGGACGCGATGCCGCTCGCGAAGGCCCGCAAGGCCGCGTGCGACGCCGTCGCGAAGCTCGGCAAGGACGTCGGCATCCCGCCGGACCTCAAGCAGATCGTGAAGGAGAAGGACATCCCGTTCCTGGCCCACTCCGCCTACGTCGACGCCTGCCGTCCCGGCAATCCGCGCGACGTCACCGAGGAGGAGATCGCCGCGCTCTACAAGAGCCTGATCTAGGGCGACCCCCGGTCCCGTGGCGGCCGGCGCGGAGGCATCCGCGCCGGCCGCCTCACTTTTCCAGGGAGTAGAGCGCGTTGTCGGGGGAGAGGAACCCGCAGCCGTCGGCGACGAACCCCTCCGCACCCCTGCGGTAGGGCCGGTCGAGCGCCTCGACGTGGCCGTCGCAGAACGCGACGTTCGTCCGGCCGCGGTGGCGGAAGCCCTGCGTGCCGGCCTCGCGCACGGAGGAGCCGGAGCCGTCCCACGCCCGGTCGCGGACCGGCGCGCGCATGAACTTGTTTGCGCCGCCGGCGTACTGTCCGTCGCCGAAGAGCGCGGTGCGCGCGGGCTCCGCGACCTGCGCGAGGCGCGCGGGGGCGGCCCGCGCGCCGGCGTCGCCCTCGACCTTCCCGACGTAGCTGCAGTTGTAGTTGTAGCCCGTGAAGGGGTCGCCGCGCCAGTTCGCGGCGCCGCCGGCGAAGGAGGGGCACTGCAGGACCCGCTTCTCCTCCTCGCCCGGGACGAGATCCCAGATCAGTCCCGGGCGGGCCGTGCCGTCCGCGCCGACGACGAAGTCCCAGCACGCCAGCTCCGCGCCCTCGCGCCGCATCCCCCACGGGAACTGCCCGCGGTGCTCGCCCGCGTAGGCGAGCGCCGCGGCGGCGAGCTGCCGCAGGTTGGAGGCGCACGCCGCGGCGCGCGCGGACTCGCGGGCGCGCCCGACCGCCGGAACGAGCAGCGCCGCGAGGGCGCCGAGGACGGCGACCACGACGAGCGTCTCCACGAGCGTGAACGCCGCGCGACGCGCGGCGGAGGGCACGCGGTGGGCGGCGGAGGGCGCGGGGCGGGCAGCGTACGGAGTACTCCCCCCGGCGCTTCGCGCCACCCCCCTCTC